>JAAYXE010000032.1 GCA_012516075.1 Chloroflexota bacterium
CGCCCACATCGCGCAGCTCGGTTCCGGTCATAATGGTGTGGAAAACTCGCTGGTCTCCGGTTGCCTCATCACCTTCTTCGCTGTCTTCCGGTTGTGCGAAATCGGTCTTAATGGTTTGATCGATTAAAGCGGCAACCTCGAATTCCGAGAGACCACTGAAATCCACAAACTCCAGGTGGCCGGTCTGGCGGAGGGCCGCCAGAGCCTGCTCAGGATCGGTCTCGCCAGGGAGTTCTACGACGATGCGGCGCTCACCGGCCTGCTGTACGACCGCCTCACTGACCCCCAGTCCGTTCACACGATTTTCGACGATGCGCACGGTTGTCTGCATTGACTCAGCCGGGATTGCCTGGGAGGCCGGAAGGTCCGCTTCCAGCAGCGCCTGAACGCCTCCTACCAGGTCAAGGCCAAGGTTTGTTTTGACTGTTTTGTTGATCAGGGGGAGCGTACGCTCTCCGGGGAGATCAATGAGAATTGCAGCGACAAGAACGACCAGGATAATGATGAGATTTCGAATTAAAGTCTTAGATGGCATGCGATGGGTATCTCCGATTTACCATGACTTTTAAAAATTTTTACAGGACACCAGGATATCACCTGGAGCAGGTGGAGGATCCTGAAACCTCTGTGTGCTGACAAACAAATGGTTCTAGAGGGCAAACAGGCATTATACTCTCAAAATTTCCGCCTGTCCAACAACTGTCACGATTGTGACGAGCGTTCTTGACGGTCGTTGTTTTGGGATTTGAAGCTGGAAAGGAAATCAAGTACCTGATTCAGAACTTCCCCGGGTGTGAGGTTGTCCGTCTGGATAATCAGGTCTGCATGCTGGCGGGCGTGCTCGAGGCGGCGGTTTTGCTCGAGAAACTCCTCCAGGGTCCAGTCCATCTTACGCCGCTGCTGTGCAGTGGGGAAGGAAACATCCAGATAGATCAAAATATCCGGGCGTGAAATGCGCTGCCACATGTCAGGAACATAGGAGTGCTCCTGGGCAATATGTTTTCCCCAGACGTCATGACTCTGCAGTCCTCTGACCAGCGTCGTTTTACCGGAGGCGCAGGGACCGACAATTCCGATTTTCACTTTTACCTCCGGGATTCAAATAAAACCAATCAAAATCCCAGCGGAAGTCTGGCGGACATGCGGCGAACATCATCGCCCTGTAAAGGGGTAATGCACAGTACAGCCACACTGATGTCGTCCACCGGACGACCCTGGTCCAATCTGACAGCCTGCTCGAGGAGTGAATCGGCAATGTACTGGGGGTCGGATATTCCCTGGCGAAGCATGTCCTGCAGGCAGGCTTCGACATCCATGCTGGACCCCGTGCGAGAACCAGCGTGGACAAGGCCATCTGAGAAAACGAGCGCTGTTAAATTGCGCTCGATAGGCACTTCTGTAATGACCGGTCGAGTGTCTCGATACAGGCCTACGGGATGAACATATTCATCGAAACGCGTAATCTGATCGCCGCGAGCCAGGAGCGCAGGAGCCGGATTATTGCGTGTAATCACCAGGGTTCGGGAGAGCATATCTACGGAGAGAATATTCAAAGCTGCGGATACTTTCCCGCCCCGTTCGGTAAACAGACTATCGGATGCAGCGCGAGCAGCGGCCCCATCGCGGACCCCTTCCGACAGCAGTGAGATGACTTTACGGACGACCAGCGTGGAGATCCATTTCGCGCCCCGGCCTGAGCTCTGCCCGTCGGCAAGGACCACAGAAATCCCACCCCTGGGGCGTTCGATGATCTCAATCGTATCTCCGCTGCCGGATGAAGCGTATTTTCCGACCTTGGCAATGGCGATTCTGGCTTCCATGACTACATTTTACTCCAAAGGGAACGGCAGGGTTGGTGTATGGACATGACCGGAGGCTGCGCTGTCTCCTGCCTCTGGCTTGTGGGCATGGATCAGCAGCACCAGACTGGTAGGAAGCTTGATGCGCTCGACCTGTGCATGAAAGCCAGCCTGTACAAAAGAGCTGGTCAGAGAATTATCGTCCAGGACATTGAGGTCTGCAGGCACCTGACCTGTGAACTTAAAGAGCCAGGCGGCGATGCGATCGTACCAGCGTTCGCCTGTAATCCAGGCGGCGGGGATGACGATTAACGATCCGCCGGGGACCAGTACGCGAAAGATTTCTGAGAGCGTTTGGGGATGATGAATGAATTCAGAGGGAAAAGTAGCAGCGATCTGGTGGAAGGCAGAATCAGAGAAAGGCAAAAACTGCGCATAGCCATTAACCAACAACGGGGTATAGTGACTTCTTCTGATTCTCTTAACAGCCTGAGCCCCCATCCACTTGCTTTCGTCAATTCCAACGATCCGGACTTTCTGATCGCCTAATTCCCTGTGCAGCGCGATCTGCAGGTGGCCTGGGCCATGGCCCAGCTCCAGAACTGAAGGACCAGTCAAGTGGGGTAGTGCTGTCATTACCCAGGCTTTCCAGCGCCCGAGAGAGACCACCGCCGCAATCAGATCGTAGCTCCAGGCAAACTGGTGATAGAGCAGACGAAAGAACCAGCGGAGAAACAAGCGCATGAAGCGTAGGTGAAGCATCGGTTTTGAGCGGTATTACAACTGGGGGAGCAGCAGAACCGCCAGGGCAAAGTAAATGAGCAGTCCGGTCCCATCTATCAGCGTTGACATCAGCGGACCGGAGATCAGCGTAGGATCGATCCCCAGTCGGGATGCCAATATCGGGACGAGTGAACCCACGGTATTTGCCCATATGCAGATGATGATCATGCTCAAACCAACCGTCATTGCCAGGGGGAATTCTATGCCCCAGAAAAATAACCATCCGATCGCGCCAATCCCCAGCACCGATCCGAGAAGCAGAGCTACGCGAGTTTCTCGGAACCAGACGAAAAATACATCACGGGGACGAATCTCCTGAAGCGCCATCGCCCGGATCACCGTAGCTACCGTTTGAGAGCCAGCATTTCCGCCGGTGCCAATTAGCAGTGGAACAAAAAACGAGAGAGCGACGACAGTCTGGATCTCATTTTCAAAGGCGCGCATTATCGTTCCCGTAAACGTCTGGCCGATGAACAGGAACAACAGCCAGGGAAACCGGGAACGAGCAACATCAATGAAACGCTGCGACCAGTACGGCCGGTCGATAACAGGGGCAGGTTCGATCGCGCCTTGCTGCAGGACGTCTTCAGTAATTTCGTCTTCGATTACATCGATAATGTCGTCGTATGTGATGACACCGACAAGCACTCCCTGTGAATCCACTACCGGAACCGCGGTCAAATCGTAGCGGGTCATCACCCGGGCGACCTCTTCCTGGTCGGTGCCCGTCTGTACAGAAATCACATCGCCCACCATAATCGACTCCATCGTCGTTTCCGGAGGCGAAGTGACCAGTTCGCGCAGCCCAACAACGCCGATCAATTTCCGGCTGCGATCGACGACATATAAGTAATATGGTGTTCTGATGTCAGGAGAAATGCTGCGTAAAAAGTTAATCGCCTGTTCAACGGTTGTCTGCCGCCGGAGAGCAATGTAGGATGTGGTCATCAGACCACCGGCCGTTTCGTCCGGATACCCCAGCAGCGGAATAACGTCGTCAGCCTCTTCCATCTGGGCCAGAACCTGCTCCGCCTGATCTGCCGGCAGATCGCCTAACAGGTCAGCGGCTTCATCTGGCTCCATTTCGTCCAGCACATTGGCGAGCTGCTCTGAAGAAAAATCAGCGACGGCTTCAAGGACATCCTCATTTTCCATCTCTTCCAGCAAATCGGCGAGGGAAGCGATGTCAAAATGAGGAAGCAGAAGAGCTCTTTCATCTTCATCCAGGCGGTAATATATTTCCACCTGGTCCATGATGTGCCACTGCACCAGGAGCGCAGTGGCCTCCTCAACCTGCCCACTGCTGATTAATTCACGGATCTGTTCCAGCTGGGTGTCGAGCGTTTCTTCAGCCATGATCCTCTTTTCCTTTTCGCGTTCGTGAATTAACCGGCATCTGCGGCAAGCTGACCGCAGCCAGCCTGGATGTCGATGCCCCGGCGTATGCGTATTGTGCAGGGAATGCCATGCCGTTCCAGCTCAGCCTGAAATGCCAGAGCTCTTTGCCGCGTGGTCGCTTTTCCTGAATATGCTTTTGTTGGGTTCAGCGGGATCACGTTTACATGACAGAGCGCTGAGCCATGGTGGACAAAGCGCTGGAGTTTGATCGCGAGCCTGCGTGCGTGATCGACCGAATCGTTTACATCTTGAATCAAAGCCCATTCGAATGTGATGCGGCGGTGGGTCTGGTTGACGTATTCTTCACAGGCAGTCAGCAGCTCTTCGATCGAATACCTGCGGTTGACTGGCATCATTGCAGAACGGTGCTCGTCATCCACAGAATGGAGGGAGACAGCCAGATTGACCTGACGTTTCTCGGCGGTAAAACGACGAATCGCCGGAACCAGACCAACGGTAGAAACGGTAAACCGTCGGGCGCCGAGGTTTAATCCCTGTGGATCGTTCAGCCGGTCAATGGCTTTCATGGTCGCTTCGTAATTGTGCAGCGGTTCTCCCATACCCATCAGAACGATATTGGTCACTTCTTCGCCCTGTTTGCGCAGCAAGCGGGCATAAAACAAAACCTGTTCAACAATTTCGCCGCTGGTGAGGTTGCGGCCAAAGCCCATCTGACCGGTAGCACAGAAGACGCATCCCATCGCACAGCCGGCCTGAGTGGATATACACAGGGTGCGCCGGTCTGAGTAGCGCATCAGCACAGCTTCGATCGCCTTCTGGTCAGGAAGCCGGAACAGCGTTTTACGGGTCTCTCCATCGCTCGATTCGAGAGCGGCAGCAGGGACGAGATGTGAGAATGTGAAGTGTTCGGTTAGTTTTTCTCTCAGACCTTTAGGGAGGTTGGTGAATTCCTGCGGTTCCTGCCACATATTTTGATATAAACCATTCCAGATCTGGCGGGCGCGATAAGCGGGCTCTCCCCAGGAGTTGAGGATCCCTTCCAGCTCAGGAAGATCCAGATCGTAAATTAATTTCCTGGTATCTTTTTGCATCATCAGTTACTTGTTTACTTACCGGTATTTTGCATTCGTTCAAGTTCGGGTGAAGGTTATCCTGGTCTGGCAGGAAGTATCCTGATCAATGTCGATAGATCGGCTGTAATCCAATCCGGAGCTGGATGCCATTCACGAGCGCGCTCCGGAGAGGTCACACCGGAGAGAACCAGCGCGGAAAGGCAGCCAAGCTTCTGGGCTCCCGCAATGTCGGTATCCAGGCGGTCACCGACGACAAGCGTTTGCTTCTCTGTGGTCCCCAACCGTTCCATGGCCACCTGGTACATGCCGGGTGCCGGCTTCCCCAGAATACAGGGCGTCACATCGGAAGCAACTTCGATCGCAGTCAGAATTGATCCGGTCCCAGGTATCAGGCCATATGGTGTGGGGAAGGTCCGGTCCGGATTCGTACCGTAGAAAGGAACCCCTGAGCGGATGAGGACGGTCGCCTGACGAAGTTTTTCGTACGTGAGCTGCCTGTCCATGCCAGCAACGACCGCCAGGGCGCCATCATACGAATGGTAAAAGCCTTTTTCTTCTAAAGACCGGATCAGCCCAGTCTCACCGATGATGAAAACAGGCCCGCCTTCAGGAAACTGCTTTTTCAACGTGTAAGCCACGGCCTCTGAAGATGTAACGATTTGCCAGCGTTCCAGATTGACCCCAAAGCCGGCCAGCCTTTCCACGTATTGATCCACGGTGCGGGTCGAATTATTGGTAGCCAGCGCCACTTTCAAATTTCGCTGACGGATTTCCTCAAAAATCTGGGGAAGGTCGCCAATAGGGTCATCAGCTTTCCAGAGAACGCCGTCCATATCAAGGATTAAAGACCGGATATCATGGTTTTGCTTACTCATATCATTCCTGTTTGCCAAAACGTTTCAGAAGATAGTCGAACACTGGCCGGTCAATCAGACCCTCATTCAGATCCACGCGCTCCTCGAAATTTTCGCTGCCGGTGAAGGCTTCGAGTGCACTGCGGGTGGTTTTATCGTAGATACCAGTAATCTCGCCCTGGTAATAGCCCTGGAGGGCCATTACCTTCTGCAGCTTTTTCAGCTGTTCGCCCTGAAGCTTAATGCGGTCTTCTGGCGGGCTGCTGCTGAAGTACAGGTCGTGAAGCTCGAGGATGGCCTGCAGTTTCTCAATGGGCTGAGGATCATCATCCACGCGGTAATCGACCCAGCGGTCGTTGAATCCACCATAACCGCCGCGAGGTTTTACAACGAGAAGTGCTGCGCTCTGCCGGCCGCGCCGGTCCCCACCGGCATGATCGCCCGCCAGCAAAGCCTGCAGCAGTCTGTGGGGCAGCGGGCCGGTGGTCTTCTCGAAGGTATCCGCCATTGTATGAACCACATCTTCGCCGGCCAGGATATTGCCCTGGACGGCAAACCCATTTCCGGTTAATCCGCCTGCCCACTCAAAGCAGCCTGATCCTGTAAATGTGGCAGCATTTCCCAGATGATCAACGATGCCCACCTGGCGCAGTTCACGGCCTGAATCGTTCCTGAGGAGCACATCCAGGGTCTCCTGTGCTGTGAGACCGCGTTCCATGAGGTCGATGCCGCGTGGGCCATAGGACGTGTTGGCGTATGACTGGGTGGCCACAGCACCTGCACCGGCCTGGGCCCAGGGGACAACGCTGCCAACACCCAAAAATTTAGATGCGACTGCAATACCAAGCGCCTGTTCCTGATGGTCATATGCTACGATTGAAAAGGTCGATGGGCGAATCATGCCGGCCTCCAGGATAGTGTGTCAGTGTGTTTTTCAGGCACAATCTCAGGAATTATACGCTGAAAAGAAAAGCCGAGGATGTGACCTCGGCTTTTCTTTTTGCTGCAAATCGGGGCAGGGGCAGTTTTGCTGCCTACTGCTCAGTCGACAGCGATCAGCGGCCGTTTTTCTCTACTGGAGGCAGCTGCTTGGCCTCAGGGACTTCCATGACCTGGTCCACCAGGCCATATTCCACCGCACCCTTTGCATCCATGTAAAAGTCGCGGTTGGTATCGCGCTCGATTGTTTCCACCGGCTGACCAGTATGACGTGAGAGGATATTGTTCAACTGGTTTTTAAGGCGCAGGATCTCCCGGGCCGCAATCTCAATATCCGAAGCCTGTCCCTGAGCACCGCCGAGCGGCTGGTGCATATGGATTGTAGCATTCGGCAGGGCAAAACGCTGGCCCTTTGTACCTGCTGATAGAAGCACCGTACCGAATGAAGCCGTCACACCAACAGCGAGGGTGCTGATCGGATTCGGGATCATCTGCATGGTGTCATAGATAGCCAGGCCGGCGTACACATGCCCACCAGGAGAATTGATATACATTTGAATGGGTGCATCCGGATCCTCACTGCTCAGGAAGAGCAGCTGAGCGACAATCAGGTTGGAGATCTGATCGTTAATTGGAGTACCCAGGAAAATAATGCGGTTTTTCAGGAGCAACGAATAAATATCATATGCCCGCTCACCGCGCCCACTGGATTCGATTACCATGGGGATGACAGATTTTGGATCTAGAATGCTCATATTCCTTCCCTTTCTAAACCTGAACCCGGCCTGTCAAACCGGATTATTTGCTGTGCAGGCCGCCTTTGCAGAGGCGGCCTGCAGCAAGATATGACAGCTACTCTACACTACCGGTTTCCGGTTCAGGTTCCGGCCCTGCATCTGCTTCGGATGCTGACTCAGACTCAGCCTCTTGTGAAGCTTCCTCTACAGCTGGCTCAACCTGCGAGGTGGCTGCCTCTTCGGTTTCTCCTGACTGCGGAGCGGCTTCAGCTACCTCAGAATGTTCTCCAGATTCAGCGGACGCTTCCGCCTCTTCTACAGTGCCGGATTCATCTGCAGCCTGTTCTTCAGACTGCGTTTCCTCTGTTAATGTTCCGCTGGAAATTGCTCGCAGCCGCTCAATAGCTTTTTGAGCGATCAGGTCCGCCATCACACTGTTGACAATGTTCTGGAAGACATTGCGAGTACCAAGTTTACGTACTTCTTTTTCCGGAAGGGTTTGCGAAAGTCCTTCCAGGGTGCGGATGGTCTCAGCCTGCAGGTCTTCCTGCTTGACTTCAATCTTTTCTTTTTCCGCCAGGTCATAGAGGAACAGCAGGCGCTTCAGCCGTGATTCGGCTGTCGGGCGAACTTCCTCGCGCAGTGCCTGCATATCCATATCGCGAGACTTGAGATAAAGGTCCATTGACAGGCCCTGCTGTTCCAGGCGCATTTGCAGATTGTTGATAACGTTCTCAATCTCGCGTTCTACCATCTGAGGCGGATATTTGAATGTCGACTGGCTGATTGCTTCCTCCAGGATCGCCTCATCGTAGGACTCGTTGTACTGTTCCAGAGCGTTCTCTTCGAGACTCTTACGAATATCAGCTCGAATCTCATCCAGCGATTCGTATTCGCCGAAGGAAGCGGCAAATTCATCGTTCAGCTCAGGAAGTTTACGAGTTTTCACATCTTCGACAACCACATGGAAGCGTGCTTCTACCCCGCGCAGTGAATCAAAAACCGTGTCTTCGGAGAAGGTATATTCGATGGTCTTTTCATCTCCTGCTGACAGCCCGACCAGCTGGTGAGAGAAGCCGGGGAACGGCCATTCGCGATCATCTACTTCGTCTGCGGGCTTGATCAGAACCGGAAGCGAGCGTTCATGAATGAGGGCTGCATCTTTGCCTTCTTCAGGGTTGATCCGCTCTCCGCTCAGACGAATGTAAATCATGTCGCCGACCTCAGCGGCACGCTCAACTGGTTCGAGCAATGCCTGGCGTTCGCGAAGATCGTTGAGAATCTTTTCAACCTCTTCATCGGAGACCGCTGGCGGTTCGTAGGGCCTGGAGATCGACCGGTAATCGCCCAGTTCAACCTCCGCCTCCAGGGGGACCACAAACTCGAGCACCGGCGGCTCCATGCTGATGATTTTCTCCAGAGACCCCGGACCATAGGGCTCGATCCCCGCCTCGTCGATGATTTTAGGATAAATATCTGAAACGAGGATTTCAATCGCCTCTTCCAGGATTGCCTCTTCGCCAACCTGGCGGACAATTACAGGGTAGGGGGCTTTACCCGGGCGAAATCCAGGGATCTTGATCTTTCTCGCGATCTGGCGGGCGGCTTTTTGCTTGGCCTGATCCAGCGACTCGGGCTCAACCTCGACGGTGAGTTTTACTTGATGATCTTCCAGGGGTTGGGTTTCGATTTTCAAAGCAATTTTCCTTACGATGAGATTTTACGATTGCAAAATGCAACAGCATTCTCAATGCGCCGCATTATATCATGCGAATATTATGCGGTTTATAGGATGAATATAAGAGTTGTGATAACAAAACCAGATCCTTCATTACCGGCCAGACCGCAGAATAAAATGCAGCCAGACGTGAAAGAAGGAACGGCTTTGAATTATAACATGGGCCGCAGTGATTGACAGGAATTTGCTATCACTGACATAAACGAACCCCAGGTTTGGTCAGCCTGGGGTTTCCGTGACACCTGAGACCAGGAGCGTTATGGGGAAGACGGGAATCGAACCCGTACGCCTTTCGGCACATGATCCTAAGTCATGCCTGTCTGCCAGTTCCAGCACTTCCCCGCAACGGGGATTATACGCGATTGATAGGCTGCAGTCAACGAATCAACCGGATAATGCGATATAATCCTTCGTCGGCGGCAAGAACAGTCGTTCGAGTTTTGGGCCGCCTGACGTTTTTAATGACGGAGGTTCTTCTTTGGGTCGTGTGATCAATACAGAAAATGCCGGTAAAGAACGCACGCAGTTAACCCGTGCTGTGGTGCTGGCGCTGCGCGAACTGATGCGGCAAACCGAAACCAATCGAGAGACCCAGGACCTGGCTGCATTTATCGTCCTGGCGCTGGAAAACATAGCCGCAACAATCGATTCCTCGGTTGAAGCCTGGGAAAAACGCGGCTACTGGTTGAAAGCAGATCGCTTCCGTATGGATTGGGCATGGACTGAGAAACTCAGTAAAAATATGCGCCAGGCGCTTCTGGCCGGCGACTGGCCTATGGTCGCTGTCACGGCAGCTCAGGTCGCAGAAAAACTGAAGGATGTGGATGTACCACAGCGGCACCGTCTGGGTACTCCCTGGGTTGGCGCCTGGGCTAAGCTGCACGAGTCTCAGCCTTCGTAACCCTTCTGCCGGCTTACTTTCAATCGTATCGATAATAATCTACCGGTTCGAGCTCCGGAAAATCAGCCTGCATCTTCAGGTATTTGCGCACGTCGACGCACAGGTGGCATTTCCCGGCGTAGCCCTGGGGCAGCGGCCTGTAATGATACTGATCACGTGCAAAGCAAAACAGCCCGTATGGGCCGGCATCCACTAAGATTTTAACCAGAACCGGCAGGCTGCCCGTTGATATCCTGCCGCTGATTTCGTGGACATGCTTCCAGGATCCCAGACTTAACCCGGCGCAGGGACCGGGGATCAAGTTTTCATACAGGTCAAACAGCAGGCAGGGAGAGAACAGGATTTCACGCGTGCAGGACTCTCCGATAAAGTCATCCACCGGCTTTCGCTGCACCAGATGGCCGAGCCTGTAGCCGGCCCGACCTCCAGATAACAGACCAAACTCTTCCCAGAGCAAAAAACCAGCTGGATCCATTCCATAGGTTTCGATAAACCGCTCCAGAGGAACCGGGCTTCTGGTCCCGAAACGCAGCAGTTGATCAATACCCTCCGGCAAGAAGACAAAAACATTGTGGGGGCCAAAGATGGCAAGGGCCTTATCGATAGCCAGCAGCGTGCGGGTCAGGGGGATGGTTTCGGCATGAAAGGGCGTGCAGCTGATTAAGACAGCACCCAGACCGGCCTCGTGGAGAATGGAAAAAGCATCATCAACTTTACCCGGATGTGTGCACCAGCCGGCATTGGTTTCAACACGTGTAGGAATGCCAAACTGGCGGGCAATTTTTACACTTTCCAGAAGGAGCGGGAGATTGAGAAACGGCTCTCCACCGGTCAGATGCACCTGCGCGGTGGGGATGTGGTCGTGGATGGTCTGCAGCGCTGCATAAACGGTGTCGACATCCATCCAGTCGGTCCAGCGAGGCCCGCAGTTGTATACACAATGCCGGCAGGCATTGTGACACCGGTAAGATAATATTACCCCGACATCGGTCGGATTCAGCGCATTTTCACCCTCCATATTGGAATTATAGAAAAAGGAGCAGCCCTTCAGCAAGTGACAATCGTCACCTGACAGAGGGCTGCGTTCTTTTAACGGATAAAAATAAGTTTAATTGTCAGCTGAAAGCCCAGAAGCTCAACTGCTGGGCTGGCCGCTTTCCGTCCAGCAGGATGTACGGCGCGGCGCGATCAGGGACGATCCCCAGTCGGCGCAGGTCCGACAGGTCTTTTAAGCGGTGACTGCGGCGAGCACGCAGGATTGCATCCGCGCTGCGCGGCCCGATCCCCGGAATTCGCAGCAGTTCTACCCGGTCTGCGCGGTTGATCTCCACAGGGGCGTGCAGCAGATTGGCCTGTGCATAGACCCATTTCGGATCATGATTTACGGGCAGCCGGCCGCCAGCGTCGAACGGCAGGTCTTCAAACTCAAAATTGTAATCACGCAGCAGAAATGACGCCTGGTATAGCCGCAGCTGTCGTAGCGGGTCTTCACGGGGAAGGTTTTCGAGAGGGGTGCCGGCGATGGGGCGAAACGCAGAAAAGTAAGCGCGCTGCAGATGCAGCTGGCGGATGAGATACTCGGTGGTCTTGATGATCTCAAGATCGGTTTCCCCGGCACCTCCGACAACGAACTGCGTGGTCATGGATGGCCAGAGGCCTTTCCAGCCCTCAATTGAAGGTAATGAACGGCGAATCTCAGCTACCCAGCGCAGCGGCTCCAGCAGCTCTTCCATAAAGTTTTTACCGGGGGCGAGAAGCTCAAGGCGTTTGGGGTTAGGCGCTTCCAGATTGATCGAGACGCGGTCTGCGAGCTGCATGGCACGCAGGACCTGATCCCTTTCGCTGCCGGGCATGAGCTTTAGATGCAGATATCCCTGGTATCCCCGGCGGCGCAGGATTTCCGCCGTATCCAGCAGGCGGTCCTGGGTGCGGATCCCGCCGCCGGCCACACCTGAGCTCAGGAACAGTCCTTCGGCAATGCCGGCCCGGTGCAGGTCCATGAAGGTGTCGGCCATTTCATGGGGTTTGAACGTCTCGCGGCGAAAGTCGCGGCCGGCCCTGAAGGGACAGTAATAACAGTTGCGCTCACAGGCTGAGGACAGCAGCGATTTCAGCAGACGGATGCGTTTACCGCCGGGCATCACCGCTTCATGGATAACGGGCAGCCGGTCCTGTTTTCCTGTGCGCGCGTTTCCGCCTGCTGCCTCCTGAAGCCTGGGGCAGTGGGCATCTTCGGCAGGTTCAAGATCCATATCGGAAGATAGCAGTTGTAAGCGCTCCAAAGCGTCCATAAGCAGTCACCACCGGGGACGGGTGCTTACTTTGAAAAACCTACCTATATAAAATCAAGCATGAAAACCACCATGGATCTATTGTAGCACACATGTGCTATATAATAAAGTGCGAATTTCTTTTAACGACGGCGGAAGAATGGATTGTATTTCGTATAGTAATACGAAATTGAAGGATATGTAACTCATATTGATTTTATGTATATAGTGACACTAAATTGTGCGAAATGCATGACACTGGAGGGTGGGACTAATAGAATTATTCAGGTGATGGGCCTATAAAACCA
>JAAYXE010000033.1 GCA_012516075.1 Chloroflexota bacterium
TAGTAATACCTACTATATTGTGATTATATCCCCTAAAAACCGGGCTTTGTATTCAAATTACTTGACTTATATAAATCTTAATGGTATTTTAAGGCGGCTCGAATAATCAATTCCAAAAATAATGGTTATCAGGAAAAAAGATGACAGATTGTGAATCCTGGCTCAATGTTGGCAGGCGGATCCGCAAACTGCGCAAAGAGAATCACCTGACGCTCAAGCAGCTGGCGGCAGGCTGCGGGCTATCTCCCAACGCGATCAGTCTGGTAGAGCGTGGAGAGGTGGCACCGACCGTTATGACCCTGTGCAAAATTGCGCATGCGTTGGGTGTCTCACCAGGGATTTTCTTTCAGGATATTTGTTCGACCGAAGTAATTCTTACACGGGCCCAGGCCGGGGAGCAGGCGCAGACAGAGAGCGCCTTTCAACTTTTAACCGGAGGAGGGGCTTTTCACGAAGGGGGTGGAGAGAACGACCGCTGCCTTCCCAGTGGTATGACCCAGATGGTCCTGTGTCTGCACGGGCCCATCGAGTACGAAGTAGACGACCAGAGCTATCTGTTATATCCGGGTGACAGCCTGACATTCAATGGAGAGGCGTTTCACCGATGGAGAAATCACGGACCAGGCACCGGTGTGGCAGTGATGGTGTTGACCGCCACGCCCGAAAAAATTCGTCAGGAGGCTAAATGACGCTCTCATTTTCCGCAGGAACCGGTTCATCCGGAACCGCTGCCAGTAATTTCTTCCATCTGGATCCGACCAGTTTATCCGCCAGTCGTGGAGACCGGGTAGAGGCTTTTCTGGCTGCCTTTGCAGCCATCCTCGAGACCAGTAATTATCGCTTTCTGCTGGATCTGTATGCTCGAACGAGCAGCAAGTGCGGGCGCTGTTCGGTAACCTGCCAGGTGTACCAAGCGACCGGTGACTGGCGGGATGTGCCCTGTTACCGCACAAAGCTGCTGCTGGATGTATACCGGCGCTATTTCACCCCGGCCGGATCGCTTCAGGCTCGTTTTTCCCGCAACGGGTATCTCAAAGAATCCACACTGGAAGAAATGGCAGAACTTTTTTACCGCTGCAATGCCTGCCGGCGTTGTAAGCTCGAATGCCCAATGGGGGTCGATCACGCTCTGGTGACCCATCTGGGCCGGTATATCCTCAGCGAAGCGGGCATAGCTCCGAAAGGGCTGGTGGTTCCGGTGCGCGAGCAGCTGGACGGTCTGACCGGCAACACATCGGCGATACCGCTGCCTGCACTGCTGGACAACCTGGAGTTCTTACAGGAAGAAGTGGAAGAGATGAAAGGCGCACCGGTCGCTTTTCCGGTGGACCAGCATGGCTCTGATTATATTTTCTTCCCTGCGGTAAGCGACTATCTCATGGAGGCCGATACCTTAATGGGCATTGCTGCTGTGCTCAAAGCAGCCGGGGTGTCCTGGACGATTGGCAGCGGTTATTTTGATGGAATTAATTACGGCCTGTTCTACAACGACTGGGTGCTTGAGAAAGTCATCGGCAAACTGGTGGGCGAGACACGGCGTTTAAACGCCGGGAAAATTCTGATCGGCGAGTGCGGTCATGCATCTCGTTCTGCAAAGCAGTATGTGCCGGCCTTTGCCAGTGAGGATTCGCCGCCGGTCGTGAGCATCCTGGAGCTCACATGGCAGGTCATCCGTGAGGGGCGCGTCGAGCTGGACCCTACTGCCATTCCCGAGCGTGTAACCTATCACGATCCCTGTAATCTGGCCCGCTCTGGCTGGCTGGTGGAACAACCGCGCCAGATTTTACACAGCTTTGTGAAAGAATTTGTCGAAATGCAGCCTCACGGCAGCCGCAATTACTGCTGTGGGGGCGGCGGCGGGCTGGTCTCGCTGGACGAGACACATAAATTTCGTATGCAGGTCTCCGGGCGAACAAAGGCCGAGCAAATCCGGACTACCGGTGCGGAGATCGTTGCCACACCCTGCGCGAACTGTAAAAAGCAGCTGCGCGAACTTATGGACTACTATCAACTGCCTGTACAGGTTGTGGGTGTACACGATCTGATACTGCGCGCAATCAAATTCTAAAACGGAGGCTTTTGATCCCATGCCTACCTGGCTATCCATCTCTACCAGCCCTCTTTTTCGCTTTGCTCTGGCGCTGCTCGTGCTGGGGCTGCTGCGGCTGGCGCTGCTCTCCATCTGGGAAATGATCCAGGCAGTGCGTCGAGCCGGAGACCGGCGGATTGCATTCCGTCGTGTGGTGGGCGAAACTGCGAGCTGGATGGTTCCGCTAACCCGTATCCACCGGGCGCGTGGTCTGTTCAGTATCGCTTCTTTTATCCTGCACCTGGGTATCCTGGCGACCTGCCTGTTCCTGGGCAACCACCTGGATATCCTGCAGGCTAATTTTGGAGTCAGCTGGCCTGCGCTGGCAAAGCCGGTTCTGGACGTCCTCACCCTGCTGGGCATCGCTGCCGGCAGTTATCTGCTGCTGTTCCGGATCTATGTGGTCAGCTCCAGGAAGCTCAGCAATCCAATGGATTATCTGCTGCTGGTGATGATCCTGGGGCTCTTAGTGTCTGGTTATCTGGCCGGGCAGCCCTGGAACCCTATCCCCTACGACGGTCTGATGCTGTTTCACGCGCTGAGCGGAATTGTTTTATTGATCCTGATCCCCTTTACGAAGATCGCCCATTGTATTCTGTACCCGCTGATTCGCATGGGATCGGAGGTCGCCTGGCACTTTCCGGCACGCGGAGGGAGTGAAGCCATTGAGGTCCTTCACGGGTCAGAGGGAAGGGAAATATGACCGGCATCCTGGTTGACGTCACACGATGCACGGGCTGCAGCCAGTGTATCGACGCCTGTGTCGAGGAGAATTCGCTCGGGGAAGATGTGCGCCAGCCGCAGGACAGCGGAGACGGGCTCTCCGCCCGGCGCTGGTCTTCGATTGTGCAAAGCCCCGAGGGCCGGCCGGTGCGCAAGTTCTGCCGCCACTGCCTGGAGCCGGCCTGTGTGTCGGTATGCCCTGTAGGTGCCATGTATAAGACAGAGGAAGGTCCGGTGCTTTACGACAGCAGCAAGTGCATGGGCTGCCGCTACTGCATGATGGCCTGTCCTTTCGGTATTCCGCGCTATGAGTGGGATTCGCCGGTCCCGCTGGTGAAAAAATGTACGCTGTGTGCCGTCCGCGTGGATGCCGGTCATCGACCGGCCTGTGTGGAAGCCTGTCCGGAAGAGGCGCTGATCTTTGGAGACCGTGACGAACTTCTCGTCCTGGCGCACAGCCGGATTCAGGCGGAACCGCACCGCTACCAGCCGGTCGTGTACGGAGAGAAAGATGCCGGCGGAACTTCTGTTTTATACATCTCGGACGTCTCACTCGATTTCCTGGCGTATCACAACGCTCCCGGCGAGGCCCCACTGCCTGACCTGAGCTGGAACTGGCTGAGTCTGGTGCCCGGCGTGGGGCTGGCGACAGCCGGGCTTATGACCGGCCTGACCTGGATCATCGGGCGGAGAATGATGGCAGAAGAGGCACGGGCACGCCGTTCCGAGGAGGAGGCCTGATATGGAAAAGCGAACGCTGAGTCTCCTCAAGGATGTGCTCTGGGCAGTGGTCTTCGCCGGTCTGTTCGCCATCATCCTGCGCCTGGGCCTGGGATTGGGCGCAGCGACAGGGCTGAACGATGCCAGCCCATGGGGCTTGTGGATCGCCTTCAAACTGTGTTTTGTTGCCCTGGCAGGAGGTGGTTTTACCCTGGCGGCTCTGGTTTATGTCTTTAAGCTGGAAAGCTACCGGCCGGTGCTGAGACGAGCCATTCTGCTCGCCCTGCTGGGGTACGGCTCTTTCATCTTCTCGCTGCTGTTCGACCTGGGCCTGCCCTGGCGAATCTACATGCCAATCATCAGCTGGCAGCACCATTCAGTAATGTTCGAGATCGCCTGGTGTGTGATGCTCTACTTCTCCGTGCTGATCATGGAATTTGGGCCCGTGATCCTCGAGCACCCCTGGTTCCAGAGCCCCCTGTTCCAGAAAACTGCCCGGGCGCTGCACCTGATGACCCCCGTCCTGATCATCGCCGGGATCGTGCTTTCAACACTGCACCAGTCATCCCTCGGCGCGCTCTTCCTGATCATGCCGCACCGGGTTCACCCGTTATGGTACAGCCCGCTCATCCCGGTCCTGTTTTTTACGTCGGCTATTGCCGCCGGCCTGATGGCGCTTGTTGTCGATGGGTTTCTGTCTGAGAAGCTGTTTGGCCGCGGCCTGACGGATGATCTGCTGGCTCGCATGGCAAAAAACGGGGGCTTCGTCCTGTGGCTGTATCTTGGGATCCGTCTGGTGGATCTGACGGTGCGAGGGGTGCTGCCGGGCGCACTGGACGGTTCGTGGCAGAGCCTGTGGTTTGGTGCAGAAATCCTGATCGGCGGCATCCTGCCAGCTGCTCTGCTGCTGGTTCCTGAGATCCGCAGCAGACGGGCCGGGCTGCTGACCTGTTCTCTGCTGGCCATCGCCGGTGTGATCAGCCAGCGAATGTCACTGAGCATGTTGACGATGTGGCGGCCAGAAAGCGCCCCTTACCGGCCATCGCTCTTCGAAATCGTGATCGCATTCGCCATCCCGGCCGCAGCCGGGTTGATCTACCTGCTGTTTTCGCAGCACCTGAAGGTTCATGAGGAGACTTCCTTCGAGCCGGCGCCAGCACCTTCCCTTAAAGAGCGATTTGACCCGCATACCCGGGTTTACCGGCAGCCCGGCTGGCAGTACCAGCTTGTGAGGCGCAGTGGGATCGCCGTCCTGGTTGTCGCCCTGGCGGTGGCTGCCCTGCCGTCTGCGGAAGCCGGCGGAAAAACAGCGCCGGCATCCCCGGTGCAGGAATCCAGGGGGTGGGACACGATAACGATTGATGGTGACGGGGATGGAGCTGCGGTTCAATTTCCGCACCTGGAACACCACGAATATGTGCGCATCCTGCAGCTTACCTCGCCGGACTCTGTGCAGCAAAAAAACGTTGACGGCACACAGCTCAGCCGGACAGAGGTCTGCCAGACATGTCACCATATCAACCCCCCGGAGGATGAAGGCACCGCGTGCTCGGACTGTCACAGTGACAATTATGTTCCCCAGTCTATCTTCAACCACACAATGCACACCGCTGCACACGGCGGGAACGCCTCCTGTGTGGAGTGCCACCAGGGCGAACACCGCGCACAAACGGCCGCTGCATGTGTGGACTGCCACGAGGATATGACCTCTGAACCGGGTGAGGCTACGTTCTCCTACCTGGCTCCCGGCTTCCAGGACGCCATGCATGAGAACTGCCGCACCTGCCATGAGGAGCAGGCCGGCTTCCTGGGCAAAGAAGACCTGGCTGCCTGCTCCACCTGTCATTACAACCTGCCTGATGATTCGAGCCTGGCAGAGGCCGCGATCTGGACGAGCGATCCTGAGACTGACGCCGGCGAGTAGAGAAACGGAGGAAACGATGACCACCATTGGCTTTTGCACCCATTTCACAGAAACAGATGAATGGGCATTTGAATATGCACTACGCCTCGCCCGGGGACGCGGCTGGCAGTTGAACATCTGCCACTGGCTGTACTCTCCTTACCTGCTGCGGCGTGATCTGATCGCAGACGACCTGTTCCACCCGGAGAAGACCACGGCGGTTAATCCCAGCCTTCTGGTCAAGCTGGAGCGGCAGCTGCGTGAGTATTATGAATCCAGGCTGGGGGATTTTACGGATGTAGCGTTTAAACTGTGCGAAGGCCAGTACCAGGTTGAACTGGTGCGCTGCTTCCGAAAGAATTTGCTGGATCTGGTCGTCATAGGTTACCAGGCGGTCGATGATGAGACCCATTCAACCGCCCAGACACTGGAAGAGTTTGCCCTTCATGTGCCGTTCCCGCTGATTGTGGTCGGCAAGGACGGCCCGCACAGCTACCTGTTAAATGAAAAGGCGCGGGAAGTGCTGGATGATTTAGACCTGCCCGGCAGTTCCTGGAGCTTTCTGCAGCCAGTGAGCCTGGCGCCGCACCAGCCGTAATTCACCCTTGCCCGGCCGCGCGCCGCTGCGAGC
The DNA here is from genome assembly GCA_012516075.1 of Chloroflexota bacterium. Taxonomy (GTDB): domain Bacteria; phylum Chloroflexota; class Anaerolineae; order Anaerolineales; family UBA4823; genus JAAYXE01. The sequence goes on from JAAYXE010000033.1 coordinate 6,067, forward strand.
GGGCCTGGATGCTGCCTGCCGCGGCAGCAGACAAATGCCTGTGCGATGCAGGGTCAGTTTCAGAATGGCAGTACGCCGGCATGACCGTAAATCATGCCGGCGTACTGGTGGGCTGTTGTACAGCCGGAGCACGAGATGGTGTAATGACAGGCGCCCGGGTGGGCTGGTCCACGACCTGAGCCGGCATTGGCTGCCAGAAACCAGCCTGTTCATTACGGGCCCGCACTTCTGCAGAACGGATGGCCTCGATGCGGGCAATATCGGGGGGAATGAGGCGAACGCCGGGTGCTTTGCAGGGCGAAGGAAGGCGCCAGCAGGATAAAAAAGCCGGCCTGGAAGCTCCCGGCTGGCAGTGTTTTATTCGATGAAAGGGAAGCTGTTACTTCTTATTGTTCGCGGGTGCGGCGTAGATCCCCAGGTGGTTGCCGACCACGCGTTCGCTGCCGGGGATATTGAAATTGATGGGCGAGTTTAGTACCCTGGCCCGGCCGCGACCGTCATCGATCACCAGCGTAGACGAACCGCCGCCATCCAGGTTGATACCGTGATAGCCGTTCAACTCGAGCAGCAGCGCTGCGGTTTCCTGCAGCGTGGCGCCTTCGCTGTAACCCGGCTGGCGGCCGTCGATCACCGCCAGGATCAGTTCGCGACTGCGCCGGTCGACGGCCACCGCAGTGCGCGGCTGGGGGTCATCGTCCGGAAGGCCTTCCACGATATTACCTTTAGAAATCAGCAGCATATTGCCGGAGATGGCGTTATACACTTTCCCAGGCGGGTTGTTCACCGTCACGCGGTTAGTTCTGGAAATATAGATTGTTGGCTCGTTGTCGCGGTGCTGTGAGTAAACCACACCTTGAGAAGCCGAAAACCCGATCGGGTCCACCGGGTCGCCGGAGCGGGGATAATAATCCAGGGGGCCGTTGGCCCGCCAGGGAGTTACGCCGTCGCCGTTGATCGCCACCTGCAGGCCGAACTCCTCCACGAACTGGGAAGTGGTGCGGCCGCGCAGAGGCAGCTCCTCATCCGGATCGCCCGGGGTAACGAGAAACGCAATATCCGGCTGGCGCAGATCCACCTGGACGACATGGATCACCATCGGACGCGGCGAACTGCGCACCAGCCGCCTGTAGGTGATCCCCTGAAAGAGGGTTTCGCTCACTTCGGCCGGCGCGGGGCGGGCGGCTGTGATAATCCAGGTGCAAGCGGCCGGGAAAAGCAGCGCCGCCAGGCAGAGCAGGCTGGCCAGCGCGGCGAGCGGGATCCATTTCTTTGGCATGATGAATTATTGATCGCTGTTTTGCGGCGCCTCCCACAGGCGGATGGTGCCGTCATCCGAAGCGGAGGCGATCAGGTCTCCATTAGGAGAGTAAGCCACGGCGTTCACCGGGCCTTCGTGGCCCTGATAGACGCGGATGAGCGTGGGTTCAGAGCCATCCGGTGAGGCTTCCCACAGCCGCAGCGTTTGATCCCAGGAGCCGGAAACCAGGTAGCGTCCGTCCGGAGAAAAGGCCAGGCCAACCACCCGGTCTGTGTGGGCATGCAGGGTGTTGACAATTTCACCGTCTTCCAGGCGCAGCCAGTGGATCTCACCTTCTTCGCAGCCGATGACCAGAAAGCTGTTATCGGGAGAGAATGTTAAGCTGGCGGGGCGGCCGGGGATTTCGCGCCAGATGTTCAGCCAGATTTCGTCGCGCACCTGCCAGACGCGCACATTCCCATTCGACTCCACCCATGCCAGCAGGGAACTGTCTCCGGAGAAGGCCAGATTCTCAATGGAGGACATCCCTTCGTCAATTGTACTGACCGGACGTCCATCGGCTGTGCGCCACAGGCGAACCGTGTAGTCACTCGAGCCGGAAGCCAGCTCGACGCCGTTGTTCGAAAAGTCCAGCGACTGCACCCAGCCGGCGTGTCCGTCGAGGGTGTTGATCAGGCTGCCGTCGGATACCCGCCACAGACGGATGAGACCGTCGGTAGAGCCAGATGCCATCATAACCCCATTGGGGGTGAACGCCAGACTGATGACCGGGAACGGGTGGCCGCGCATGGTGCGAAGAAGTTCGCCTTCGGAAGCTCTCCAGAGCCGCATGGTGTTGTCCACGGATCCGGAAGCAACCAGCCTGCCGTCTGGTGAAAAGACCACGCTGGTAACCCGCCCGTCATGCCCTTCCAGAATGTGAACCGGGCCCTGAATGATCAGCTCCGGTGTGGGCTCCGGCAGGCAGGCGACCGGAAGGGTGGGGATGGGCAGCCGGCGGGTCATCTGGTTGTTCTGTTCGTTGCTCTCCTCGATGAGCGAGGTTGAGTCTATGCGGACGTGGTTTTCATCGCGGAAGCCGGAAAACCAGAGGGATATGCTCTCACCGGGCATCAGGA
>JAAYXE010000034.1 GCA_012516075.1 Chloroflexota bacterium
GAGACCACCACAGCAATATAACCCAGGCCAACAAACTGTTCAAACATCAGCGGATACATCCGTTCGTTGGCCATAAAATTCCCTCCTGGCTGTTGCCCGCTTAAAAAGTACCCGAATTATAACGGCACCGTCCCCCCTAACGACGGTGAGAATGCCCACCACCCGGGTTTGAAGTTATCTCATGGTCAGGTTTCTGCTGCTGGGAAAATGAAAAAACGAACTTAATGAGAGCATGACGCTGCAATCTCTATCTCAAAACAGCACAGTCTGGCCCCTTAACGCAGAACAGCGCCCGGGATTTTCCCAGGCGCTGCTCCGTATCCACAAACCGGTATTGAAGGCTAAATCACAAACTGCGACATATATTTATGGGAAATCCGCAGGCTGTCGAGGATCTTTTCGCGGCTGCTTTCAAAGGCGCGGTCCTCCACCTCGATGCAGGCAAATCCGTCATAGCCGATATCGAGCAGTGCGGAGACAAAACGGCCCCAATCCACATCGCCATAGCCCGGCAGCTTGGGGCTCATGTAATCCAGCGGGTAGGCCATGACACCCACTTCGTTCAGCTTCTCCGGATACAGTTTAATGTCTTTGAAATGCACGTGGAAAATTTTGTCTTTGAACTCGTACAGAGGCAGGGTGTAGTCCATCATCTGCCAGATAAAATGGCTGGGGTCATAGTTCAGGCCGAAGCAGTCGCTGGGGATGATTTTGAACATTTCGCGCCAGATGCGCGGCGTGGTGGCCAGATTCTGACCGCCGGGCCATTGATCGCGCCCAAACAGCATCGGGCAGTTTTCAATCGCTACTTTGACCCCGTGCTGCTCGGCATACTTAATAATCGGCGGCCAGATCGTTTTAAACAGCTCCAGGTTCTCTTCCACCGGCAGAGTCTGGTCGCGTCCGATAAAGGTGGTAACCATGTTCACGCCCAGCTTTGCACTGGCAGCGATCACCTTCTTCAGGTGTTCGATGTTGGCCTGTCGTTTGGTTTCGTCGCCGTCCATCGGGTTGGGGTAAAAGGCCAGTGACGAGATCTCGACGCCCTTATCCTTGCTGTATTTGAGAATAGAGGCCGCTTTCTCATCGCTGAGGTCTTCCACATCGATATGGCTGACGCCTGCGTAGCGGCGCTCGGCCTTGCCGTGGGGCCAGCAGGCCACTTCCACGCAGCGGAAGCCGATTTCGGCGGCGATGTCAATCGTCTCTTCAAAGCTCCAGCCATCCAGAATGGCGCTAACAAAACCCAGTTTCATTGCTCCAGCTCCTCTCTTTAATTTACGCAGACCGTGCAGCCCCTGCGGGCCGATTCAATGCTGGCAAAAATGACCCGCATGGTCTTCAGCGCTTCTTCTCCCGAAATCTCGGGCTGGCGGTTGTTCACCAGGCAGTCCACAAACGCGTCGATCACCCCAGACTTCGTCTGGCTTTCGTTGGTCTGGATGCGGTCGATGTCAAAGAGGATTGTCTCACCCTCCCCTGAGGTCACCTTAATGGAATAGGCGGGGTCGTCGTAAATGCGCATGATCCCGCGGGTGCCGTATAAAACCGTGCTGTTATCCTCGGGCCCGTAAAAGGTCCAGCTTGCCACCATCGTGCCCACAGCGCCGCTGCTCAAACGGTAGATGCAGAAGGCATTGTCTTCCACGCCAATCGGATCGCCGTTGGCACAGCGTTTATCAATGGTGCTGAAATGGGCGGTTGTCTCGACGATCGTCTGACCGGTGAGGAAATGGATCAAATCGGTCTTATGAATGCCCAGGTCACCCATCACGCCCATGGCAGCCCGTTCTTTATCGAAAAACCAGACGTCCTGCCCGGGGTCGATGCTCCAGGTCTCCGGGCCGCCGTGACCGAACGTGGTGTGGAAGGAGATGATATCGCCGATGATGCCCTGCTCGATGAGCTGCCTGGCTTTCACATGGGCTTTAGCCAGGCGCTGGTTATGCCCCAGCATCAGAAATCGCCCGCTTTCCCGGGCGGCCTGTACCATGGCCTCGCATTCCTGCAGCGTAGCGGCCATCGGCTTTTCGCAGAGCACGTGCTTGCCAGCTTTCAACGCCGCGATGGTGATCTCAGCATGCGAGGCATTGGCCGTGCACACGCTCACTGCGTCGATCTCAGGATTGGCCAGCAAAGCCTGGTAGGAATCGTAGGCTTTCCCGCCGTATTTCTGAGCCATTTCAGCGGCGCGGGCGTGGTTCAGGTCGTAGTAACCTGCCAGCTCCACATGCGGATTCTCCGCGTACTCAGGGATATGCCGCACCTGAGCGATTTTTCCACATCCGATAATACCGATTTTGAACATGATTGAGCGCCTCCGAAAGTGATGTTCGCTGATGTGTGATCAGGACGTTTTCTCTTTTCTCTGCAGGAGCACGGCTCCAATAACAATGACGCCTTTGAACGCCTCGCGCAGGAAGGGCGGGACGCCCATCAGGTTGAGCAGGTTGTTCATCACCGCAATGATGAGCGTACCCAGCACGGTGCCCATGATGGTACCTCGCCCGCCTGCCATGCTGGTGCCGCCCACGATCACTGCGGAGATGGCGTCCATTTCGTAGCCGCTGCCAGCATTGGCGTAGTCCATCGCACCGATGCGCGCCACCTGAACGACCGCAGCAATGGAGACCAGCAGGCCGGTCAGCGCATAGACCCGGCGCTTGATGGTGTTGACATTGACCCCCGACAGGCGGGTGGCGCGCTCATTGGATCCGACGGCGATCACCTGACGGCCAAAAGTTGTACGCGTAAAGACGATGTGCAGCACGACCGCCAGGATAATCCAGTATATGATCGGCATCAGAAGCTGGCCAGCGATATTGAAGCTGGCGATGCTCAAAAATCCCCGCGGGACCACCGGAGAGTAGCCCTGCATAAAATGCTGGGTTACACTGCGGAAGATCTTCATGGTGCCCAGGGTGGCAATGAACGGGGGCAGATTGCCGCGAGTGATCAACAGGCCGGTGAACTCGCCCAGGAGCGTGCCCAGGACCAGCGCGAGCAGAATGGCGATGGCATAAGCCGGCACGCCGGTGATGCCCATATTCTGCAGAATGCCCATGGGACCGGTATCGATCAGCATCATAATCACCGCGCCGACGGCCACCAGCGTGGAACCCACAGCCAGCTCGATACCGCCAGAGATAATCACAAACGTCATACCCAGGGAGATGATGCCGATCCCGGCGTTATTGCGTAGAATGTTGATCCAGTTCTGCAGCCAGGCGCCGAGCCATGCTCCGAACGAGGGGTAATTAAACCCCAGTGCCAGTGTCTGCAAAACGATCATGACCAGCAGAGCAATGAAAGTGCTGAAGAGCGGGCGGCTTCCCCACATGGTGCGGAACCATGTCAGAAAGCTCTGACGTTTCACTGGTACTGTTGCATCCATACTTTGATTTATCCTCTTTTTATGATAAAGATGCCCCGGTGGCCAGGCGCATAATATTGTGTTCGGTCATCGCTTCGCCGCTGACCTCGCCCTGAATCACGCCGTGATACATGACCAGGGCCCGGTCGCATACTCGAATAACCTCCTGGGCTTCACTCGAAAGAACCACAATGGCAACCCCTTCATCCGCCAGGTCGAGGATGATATCGTAGATCTCTTCCTTGGCGCCCACATCCACGCCCTGCGTGGGGTTGTCCAGAATGAGCAGCTTTGGATTGGAACTGAGCCATTTGGCCAGCACCACCTTCTGCTGGTTTCCACCCGACAGGTTGATAATCGGGTCTGTTGGCCTCTCGAGCTTGATGCGCAGCCCCTTTACCTGCGCGCTGAACTGCTTTTCCTGAAGCAGGCGATTAATAAAGCCAAAACGGGCAATCCTGGGCCAGGTGACAATAGAGCCGTTTTCCAGGATGTTCATATCCTTGAGAATGGCGTTTTCTTTACGGTTGCGGGGCAGGTACCCAATCCCCATCTCCAGGGCCTGGGTGGTGCTGCGCATCCGGACCGGCCTGCCCTCAAAATAGACCTGGCCGGTGTAGTCCGTGCCGGCGCCAAATATGGACAGGAACAACTCGCTGCGCCCGTCGCCCAGCAGCCCGGTAATCCCGAGCACTTCTCCGGCATGCACTGAAAATGAAACGTCAAAATAGTTGTGGTGATCTGTGAGCTTTTCTACTCGCAGGAGTTCGCGCCGGGTATCGCGTTTGCGCTGTAGAGCCGTAGTGCGGATATCGTGGCCCACCATCATGCGCGCCAGGTCATCTGTGGCCACATCAGAGACCTTCCCCTCAGCCACCATGCAGCCGTCGCGCAGGATGGTATAACGGTCACAGATTTCCATCACCTCTTTCAATTTATGCGAGATGAAGACAATACCAACGCCCTGATCTTTCAGCGCGCGCATCATTTCAAATACTCGTGCGATTTCAGGGCCTGTCAGCGACGAAGTGGGCTCATCCATGATCAGGATGGAGGCATTCATCATCATCGCCCGGGAGATCTCCACGATCTGCTTATAAGATGCGTCCAGGTCACGCACCATGGCTTTCGGATCCAGCGTAACGCCCAGACGATCGAAAACAGCCTGCGTCTCCTGAATCATTCGCCGGGAGTCCAGCAGGCCGTTTCTCTGCTTCAACTCGCGCCCGATAAACATGTTTTCATAGACCGGCAGATCGTTGATCAGGTTCAGTTCCTGATGGATAAAGGCGATGCCTGCGCCCAGAGACTCGGCGGGATTCTGAAAGACGACCGGCTTTCCATCAATTAAGATTTGACCCTGATCGGCCGGCAGCACACCCCCCAGAATATTCATCAGGGTTGACTTACCGGCGCCATTTTCTCCCAGCAAGGCGCAGATCTCGCCGCCGCGCAGAGAAAAGTCAACGTTCTTCAGCACGACGTTAGCGCCGAACGCCTTGCAGATCGCACGCATTTCCACATTCATAAGGGATAGACTCACTCCATTTCGGAAAAAGGCTACGGCGGCGCCATAGCCTTTCTATTTGGCCTTCAGACCGGGTTTAACTGCTCAATTGGAAAAGGAGGGGTGGGGTAAGCATGCGCGCAGCTGCGCGCATGCTTACCCGAAACATGGCCGGAGGGGAATTACGGCCAGGATACCGATTAGTAGGGCGAATTCTCATCCAGGAATTCGGTGTAGTTGGTGCGGTCAACGATAGTGGTGGGGATGATCTTCTCCTGCGGGACGTCCTTGCCGTTCAGGATATCGACCGCCATATCGATCGCGTCACGCACCATGGCCGGGCTGTACAGCGCCGACTGCAGCCAGATGTCCTCGTTCTCGGGCATCATGCGGAAGTATTCCTGCATACCGCCGCCGCCTGTGAGGACTTTGATGTCGGTGCGGTTGGCCTCGCGGATGGCCTGCAGCGCGCCGATGGAGGTCTCATCGTCCATCGAGTAGACTGCATCGATGTGGTCAACGCTGGTGAGGATATCCGCCATGTCTTTCAGGCCGTCTTCGCGGGTGAACTTGGTAGCGTAAGTGAGGATCTCCAGGTTGGGAGCGATCTCGGCGACCGTCTCAACAAAGCCCTTCTTGCGCAGTTCAGACACCGAACCAGAGGTGGGGACTTCCAGCATCACAACGGTGCCCTCAGTGCCGATCTTGTCTACGATATAGTGAGCACCCTGGACGCCCATGTCCTCGTTGTCACCGGCGACACGGTACACACCATCGGCATTGATCACGATGTCGAAGTTAACCACCACAATGCCTTTATCAACGGCAGCCTGAATGGGAACTTCCATGCCCTCCCACTGCGGGAAAGCCACGATAGCCTCGGCGCCCCAGGTGGGAAGGTAGTCGAGCTGGGC
>JAAYXE010000035.1 GCA_012516075.1 Chloroflexota bacterium
GGCTGCGGAGACCAGGTCGCCGGCCAGGTACCAGCCGCGGCGCAGGATGCTCCAGTGCGCCTCAGGCAGCAGACGGGCGGCGTCGCGGATCAGGGCGGCTTCCAGCGGCCGGGGCTGTGCCTTCTCTTCCGCCACGCTCCAGGCGGTGCTGAGCTGTTCGTGGAAGCCGAAGCGCCGGTCGATGCGCCACACCAGTCGGGGCGCCGTCCGCCAGGCGAAGAGCAGCCCCAGGGCGGGTATCAGGGCGAAGGTCAGGGCTGCCAGCAGCCAGGTGCGCTCGTCGGGCAGCCAGCCCCAGAGCTGGTTTGCACCCCAGGCGAGCAGCCAGCCGGCCCCGGCCAGCCACAGGCTGCGCAGGCCGCCGCGCAGCAGGCGCTGCACGAAGACCAGCCATTGAATGCTTTTCACTTCTAACAGCAGGTCGCTGCGTTCTTTCATAAGGATGCCTCCAGCGGCGGTTTGCGCCGCGCCAGCAGCAGGCGCAGGGCAAGCAGGCCCAGGGCGAGGACCACCCAGAGCGCCACGAACAGGCTGCGCAGGCGATTGTCGGTCTGGCGAGCCTGGGCGAGCGCTTCTGATGCGACCTGCAGGCTGGAGCGGTCGCCCAGCTCGCCCAGGCGGCGGGAGGTCTCGATCAGGGCCTGGGCTTCCTCCAGGGTGGCGCCGCCGCTGGTCAGGGCCTGGATCTGGGCCTGCAGCTGCCCGCGCAGCGCCAGAACGGCCTGAGCGCGCTGGCGGTAGGCGTCCAGCTCGTCCAGGCGGCGGGTGTCGTCCAGGCTGGCGTAGCGCCGCAGGGCCTCGTCGACCTGCTGCAGGGCGCGCTCGTACTGGCCTTCCTGCAGCGACTGGCGCGCCTGGGCGGTCAGGTCGCCGGCCTGCTGGCCCAGGCGGGCGCGGGAGAGCATCTCACGCGCCTGCTGCAGCCTGGGGCTGTCGCCGAAGCGGGAGAGGAAGGCATCGGCCTCGCGCAGCCCCTGGGCGGCGTCGGCATAGGCGCCCGCGGCGATCAGCGCTTCGTAGGGCTGCAGGTCGTAGTTGTGGAGCACGTTGAACTCCCAGCGCCCGGCGGCGAACTGCGGGTAATAATCCCGCCAGGCGGCCTCCAGCGCCGAGGGCGCCTGCTGGTACACGTCTTCCAGGGCGGTGCGGTAGCCGTCGCTGACCGCCAGCGCCTGCAGGAACTCCTGAAAGCGCGGCCAGCCGTAGGTGTCGACCAGAAAGGCCACAATCGAGACCTGCTGGACAGGGTCGGTGCGGTCCGCACTGCCCCACAGCGACGCCCAGGTGCGGGTGGGCGCCTGCGGGGCGGAGGGGATCTGGCCGGCCAGGATCACCTGCGGGTCCTGGGCGTAGGCGCCCACGCCGGCGGCCAGGCCGGGCGGGGCTTTGCGGTCGCTGATCTGCTCGCTGAACAGGGCCGCCAGCTCGTAGCGCAGCACGTCCAGCCCTTCCCGGCGCCAGCCGGAGGGGTCGCGCTGCAGGGCTTCGCCGATCAGGGCGATCTCGCGCAGGCCGATTCGGGCGTGGGAGGCGTCCGGCGGGATCCCGGGGGCCAGGGCGTTGAGGCAGCTGTAGGTCAGGCGCGTGGGGTAGATGCGGATCGTGACCGGCAGCATCAGGCTGGCCTCGAAGAGCTTCTCCAGGCGCTGGTATTCGGCATTGATCTGGTTGATCTGGGAGAGCAGGGTGGAGCTGGCAAAAGCCAGGTCTCCGGGGGTGTAGAGCACGACGAAGGCGTCGTGGGTGGTTTCGTTCCAGGAGGAAGTGGGGACGCCGCGGCAGAGTTCACCCTGGGCATAGGCCGGGTGCGGCAGGGCGAGGAGGATGAAGACGGCCAGAAGACAGGGGAAGATCCGCCGGCTCCAGGCGGCTGTGGTGCGGTGAGGGAGCGAGCGGGGAAAATCCAGACCCGGGACACCAGTAAGTAAATACCTGATCATGCACCAACCGGGTCTATTATACACGCCAACGATGGAAAACCTGGAAGGGGGAGGCGGAAAGCGCGCAGGGCGCGGATATTTTTTAGATATCTGCCTCCTGAGCATGGGAACCATGCCGGGACTTTATGGAGACGGTAGGATCCCCGCTCCGCGGGGAGCATGGTTATTCCTGAAACCGCAGGCGGGCTGAGATGAGTGCAGAGCGGCTGGGTTAGATCCACCCCTAATACCAGCCCCGCCCGCATAGGTCATGATGGGTGCGGGCAGGTCTTCGCAGGATCGGGCCGGGATGAAGACATATTTTAGGTCCTGGCAGCTAAAGCTGCACCTGTGGAGAGCACGAAGCCCCACCTGCGTGGGGCTGGATGACCTGCTGGTGGTAGTGGCTGCAGTGTGTTTGCGATTGGGAATCACAAACCCGGCGAAGGCCGGGTTTCGTGCTCTCTGGAGCCGCGGCATCAGCCGCCAGCTCACCTTTCTCCGCACCCGTCCGCGTCATCTATGTGCGCTACTCCATTTTGGGACGGTCCGCGCCAGGAGTTGAATCACTGAGACACTGAAGCTCAATGAAACGCTGTGGGAGCGGATTTCTTCAGCGCTTCATCAATAATCAGCGCATCAGTGGTTCAAACTCACTCCCCCTCCCACACGTACTCGCCCACATACTCGATCCCTTCGGAACTGACCGCATCCCACAGCGTGGCGGACGCCGGGCAGATGACTTCGGTCTGCTGCGGGGTGGTGAGGGTGCCGCGCTGCTCGAGCACGCGGTAGGGGATGCTCACCTGCAGGCGGTAGCGGCCCGGACGCCGGCAGTGAAAGGTGATTTTGAAGACCTCGAACTCGCCCGGCTGCAGGGTGAAGAAATCGGCTGCGCTGTAGGTGGTGCTGGCCTGCAGGGCATCGAAACTGGACTCCAGCTCGACCGTAGAGAACTGGCGCACCTCGCCGGCACCGCCGCAGGCGCCGGTCTCCGCGGCGTGCAGCGGGTCGGGCAGTTCGCTGCTGGCCTGGATATCGACGGTCAGGGTGTTCCCCAGCTCGATCCACTCGCTGCCCGGCACCTGGCTGGTGACCAGCACGCTGAGCGTCACACTGCCCGATCCGTCGTGGGCCACCGGCCAGTTGTAATAATCCTCGTTGTAGATCTGGTCCATCACCACCCGCGAACCGTGTTCGGGCTGGATAAACGCCGGCAGGACAAAGATGGTCGGACAGTCGGGACTGAGGCGGGAGAGGTGGATCCAGGTGCTGTAGTCAGTCTCTACCGGGGTGAGCGCTGGCTCCGATACGAGGGGAACCGGGCTTTCCGTCGCCAGCACCAGGGCGGCGGCAGCTTCGCCGGGGGTGGGCGTGACGGCAGGCGCCGCGGGAGGGCGGTCGAGCAGGCCAATCAGGGCGACGACCAGCGTGCCGAACAGCCCGATCAGCGCGGCGAGAATCTGCGGGTCTGAGAGCTTAACCCGGCTGCCGGCCGGTTTGCGAGGTTCTTCCTGCATATACCCCCTTTCAGTCTGGCGGTTAGTGATTTCATCATCCCAGAGTTTGGGAGGGAAGTCAAGCGGCGTGCCTCCGTCCCTGTGCCGCCAGGTGCGTTTTCTTATCTTCTATTAATGTTCTTAAGCAGAACTTCTGTTCTATAATAAAGCCAGACCCATCTGGGGCATGGAACCTGTGGAGGTGCGAGCGATGTCTGAAAAAGAGGTAGCATTTTCGGGCCCGGTGCAGGTGTATCTGCAGGGTGAGCGATCCCTCAGCCTGCACAGAGCGCCCACGGCGCGCTCGGTATCGTATTATCTGGGCGCCCCGGCCAGCGACATCCGCCTGCGTGATTTCCGCCGCCTGCCGCTTCAGGCGGTGCGCGGCGGCCTGCTGGCCAGTTCGTTCGAACGCTTCGCCAGCCTGTTCAACGGGCCGGCGCGCGTGGAGATCGTCAATCTGCCGCACGGCGCTGAGATCCAGCTCCACGACCCCGACCTGACTGACGAGGCCGGCCAGATTCTGTGGCTGGGCGTGCTCGATCACGGCTGGGTCCCTGCGCCTGACGCGGAGTGGGAGATCCTGCGCCCGCTGGGCGGCGAGCGCACAGCCTTTGCCGCGCTGGTTTCAGGTTGAACGGCGCATCACGGGAGCGCGGACCCGCCTGACACGGGAAGGCATCCCTGGGGATAGAGAATGGTCATGCAGGCGGCGTCCCACCCGATGAACGGCCCGGCCCAGAAGGGCCGGGCCTGATCGTTAATCCTGGCGCTGGAGCGGCGCTTTCGGTTCAAGGCCCACCGGTGCTAAAATTCGACACAAACCGCAGGCCGCCGGGCAGAAAGGAGGATCGTTCGTGGCCGGAAAACCCATTCCTGTAGAGCAAATCTTAGAGATGCTGGCGAAAGCGCCGGGGGACATCGCCGCGGCGGCTGAAGGGGCCCCACCGGAGCTGCTGTGCACCAGCCCGGGCCCCGGGGAATGGTCTGCCAGAGATGTGCTGGCCCACATGCGCTCCTGCGCCGATGTGTGGGGCGGCTGCATCCGGCAGATCCTGCAGGAGGAGCGGCCGGTGATCCGGGCGGTCGACCCGCGCACCTGGGCCAGGAGCACCAACTACCTGGAGCTGGATTTCGAGACCTCGCTGCGCGAATATACCGCCCAGCGCCGGGAGCTGCTGGACCTGCTCCGCTCGCTGCCGCCTGATGCCTGGCAGCGCGAGGCCGATGTAGTCGGGGCGGGGAAGCCCCTGGTGCGCACGGTGCATTTCTATGCGCAGTGGCTGGCGAAGCACGAACGCCCGCATCTGAAGCAGATCCGGCGGGTGATTAAGACGCTGCGCGGAGGGGTGGCTTGAGGAGAATCCGGGCAGGCAGTCTTCGACCGGGTCCGCTCAAGGTTCACGAATGGAATTCCTTCCCTGATTAAGCGATCATCCCCATTCAACTGCCCTTCCCCTGCCTCTGCGGGAAAATTTCATGTTAAGAGGGAATGGCTGGCCGGCGAGGAGGAATCGTCTGGCAGGGGGCCTGTTAGCAAACCCATCCGCACTCTCAGCGTACCCCGACAGCCTGAGGACAGAATTGTTACACCTGTCACTTGTACCATCCCTCTTTAAATCTATATAATTATGTTAGTAATTGATCCATCTGGCAGCCGCTTCCTGCAGGCCCGGCCGGCTGCCCGTTGTCCAGCCCGGTCGTCAGCGTCCCAGCACAGGCCTGCAGCTGTGATCTCTCCGCTCCGCACATTTTTCGGAGGGAGCCGCCGGATGAATCCGCACAGGGTTGCCCGGCCGGCAGTTAACGAAACCCGGCCCGTTTGCGCGGGCCGGGTTTCCCTTGTCACCAGGGCAGCGTTCACGGGCGCCGGTTATCTCACCCGCAGTTCGTTAATCACCTGCACCACGCCGGGCTGCTGGCGGGCGATCTCCTCCGCTGCCATCCGGATGGTCTCTGATGCGACATCCCCCGAAAGGGTCACCACGCCCCCGCTGGCCGTCACGTCGATGATCGCGCCGCGGGTGCGGTCGTCTTCCTGCAGCGCCTGCATGATGGTAGAAGAAAGTCCCGAAATAGAAGTCACCACTTTTTTCCTCCTGAACCAGTTTTTTTGCTTTCACCCTTTCTGTTTAACCGCTCCGGGCCAGGTTTGCAATAAGGGAATCTCCTGAGCGGGGTAGGGATTCCCCTTAATTTTTTGAGGGGTCGGTTAACCTTTTTTGTAGTTGACAGAAGCGGCCGGGGCGGGTATAAGTGCACCTGTCCCCCGGGGCTGCTGAACTCACCCGCAGGTCGCTGTCGTCACGGCTGCATACACAGGCCGGCTGCGCGCCGGGCGGACGCCATCACACTTCGAGGAACATGAATGCTCTCCACGCTCTCCCAGATCAAGCGCAAACCCCGCAGTCCCAAAAACGAAAACGAATACGAGCTGCCGAAGACCGCCGGCATTGTGTACAGCGACGTGCGCCGCGAGTACTTCCCCACCGAGGCGCAGTACATCACCGAGAAAGACGCCGAAAAGGACGCCTGCCTGATCGCCCAATACCTGGAGACGCTGGGCATCAAGGTCTTCCTGTACCCGGGCAACAGCGAGCTCCCCGCCCGGCTGTACCGCGACCGGCCGGAGCTGGTGATCAACCTGGTCGACGCGGTGAAGGGCGACGAGAGCCTGTCATCGGCGATCCCCGGGGTGCTCGAGCTGCTCGACGTGCCCTACACCGGCGCCGATATCCTGGGCGTGTCGCTGGGCGCCAACAAGTCCCTGGTCAAGAAGCTGCTGCAGCAGAACGGCATCCCGGTGCCGCACTACCAGCTGTTCAACACCCCCGGCGATTACCTGGACCCCACCCTGCGCTTTCCTTTAATCTCCAAGCTGAACGCCATCCACGGCTCAGTGGAGATCACCCGCGATGCGGTGTCGGAGAACGAGAAGCACCTGCGCGAGCGCCTGAAGTTCCTGATCGGGACGTATAAGCAGCCCGTGCTGGTGGAGGAGTTCATCGCCGGGCGTGAGATCACGGCCATTTTGCTGGAGGGGCTGAACCGCAAGGTGTACCTGGCCGAGAAGGTGTTCAAGGACCAGGAGGATAAATACGTCTTCAGCACATTCGAGTACCAGTGGCTGTACAGCGGTGGCGAGGTGCATGACTACGCGAAGTACGACGATCCGGTGCTCAAGGAGTATGTCAAGAAAGCCTTCGACGTGACCCACATGTACGATTACGGCAAGTTCGACGTGCGCCTGGACCCGTCGGGACGCTATTTCTTCATCGACTGCAACCCCAACCCGGCCTTCGGGCCCAAGGAGCTGGACGTGGCCCTGTCGGTGATTTTAGATATGTACGGGGTGTCGTTTTATGAGATCTTGAAGAGGCTGCTGCTGAACACGGTGCGCGACGCCGCCGGGCGCGAGCGCCTGCCTTATCCACGGGAGGAGGATGTGTAGGACACGGAGGGGGGAAGGTTCTGGCGGCTGAAGCCGCACCTGGGAAGAGCACGAAGCCCCGCCTGCGCGGGGCTTATTTCTCGTTCACACACTCTGCGGGGCGGGTGGTTGATGCCGGTCCCCTGGTCTGCATGTGACGGCCGCGGAGCGGCCTGGGGTTGGATCCCGCGCAGAGCGTGGGGCCCGGAGGATGAACTTCCCTCACAAGGGCAGGTTTTATAATAGGGACCATTGCGCAGGGGTAGAATCAATCCATCTGCACTCTCCGTGTCCCCGGATTCAACGCATCAGCTCATTCAGTGGTTCAGCGGTTCAATGGACCCCCGCTGCGCAGGGGGAGAACGGTTGAGTGGAGACGCTGAATAAAGGTTTTACCCCGCCCGCACGCGGCCGCGCCCGTCGTCAGAGGCGGGGCGCACGCCCAGCACAAACGGGATGGAATGGCCTAACATGGTGGTGAACATGCTCTCCATCTCGGCAGGGGTGTAGGGCATGTCGTTCTCCAGCCACCAGGTCACCAGCCCCACCCACGAGCCGGCCAGGCTGTTCAGGAAGACCTCCATGGGCACCTGGGGGGTGATCTGCGTGCCCTGCCGGGCGGCCAGGCTCTCGATCAGGTTGTGGATCGAGCGGATCAGGATGCGGCGCAGGCCGCGGCTCACCTGGTGGGTGCCGGCGCCGCGCAGGATGATGCGGTACACCCCGGCGTTCTGCTGCACGCTCTTGAAGGTGATGGTGATGGCCTCGGTCAGCAGCTCGGCGGAAGGGGGCTCATCCTGGCCCGGCTCGATGTGCAGATCGCTGAGCTGCACCATCA
>JAAYXE010000036.1 GCA_012516075.1 Chloroflexota bacterium
CCCCAACCCCAGCCTACCCCGATCTCTTCTCTGCTGAACCTGGCCGGCGAAACCACCCTGGAGGAGGCCATCGCACAGAGCACCCTGCCCGTCCGCCTGCCGTCTTATCCGCCTGACCTGGGCCCACCCGACTACGTGTTCCTGCAGGATTACGGCGGCGATCTTCTCTTCCTGGTCTGGACCGATCCCGAAGACCCGGGACAGGTGTTGATGAGCCTGCAGTCCTTCGGGCCAGACGCGACCCCGGTGAATAAGTGGTACGCCCAGCAGATGGGTGAGCATCCTCTTGAAATGACAGAGGTCAATGGCAGCCCCGCCGTCTGGACAACCGGACCTTACCTGCTGGAGCTCAAGACCGGTGACCTGGAGATGCGCCGCATCCTCGACGGGCATACGCTCATCTGGAGCGAAGGAGAGATTACCTACCGGCTGGAAACCCACCTGACACTCGAAGAAGCGCTGCAGACAGCCCATTCGCTGGAAGATGCCCGCTAAACGGGAACCGCCTGCAGGCCGGCGGTGTATACAGGAGTAGATGAGTCCAGAATTGATCAAGGAGGTAGTTTCATGCGCTCACGTTTCTCCCTGACCCTGGTGATTATGCTGCTCCTGGCGCTGCTGGCGGTGGTTCCCGCTGCAGCCGGCGGCTGGGCAGTGATCACCCTCGACAGCCTGCCAGAGAACCCAACTGCAGGCCAGCCGCTGGAGATCGGTTTCATGGTCCGCCAGCATGGTTTCCATCCGATGGACGGGCTGCAGCCCATTGTACGCCTCAGCAACCCCGCTACAGGCGAGCGTATCACGCTCACAGCAGATCCCGATCCGGATAAAGCCGGTCACTATCAGGCCGTGCTGAATTTCCCCAGCGAGGGAACCTGGGAGTGGTCGATCGAAGCCTACAGCGGTGTACAGCGCATGCCTGCGCTGCAGGTCGCTACTGCGAACGCTTCTGCAGAAGGAGCCGGGCTCTCTGCAGCGGGACCCGCCCCTCTCGCCTGGGGCCTGCTGGCTTTGACCGGGCTGGCGGCCGGCCTCCTGCTGCTGCGCAGCGGTAAAACGCGCCTTGCTCTCGGCTCTGGCGCGCTCGGACTGGCCTTTGCCGCCGCTGCGCTGGTTGCTGTGCTGGGATCGCCCGCACGGGCAGAGGCATCACCGGTGGAGGTATCATCCGTGGAAACCGGCCGGCGCCTGTTCCTCGCCAAAGGCTGTGTGATGTGTCATTCCCACAACCGTGCAGAATCCAACGAGTGGAACGTCAACATCGGACCAGGCTTAAGTAATTATTCCAACAGTGAAGAGTTCCTGCATTCCTGGCTCAAGGATCCATCTGCGGTGCGTGAAAATGCTGCAATGCCTCAGCTTGAATTGAAAGAACAGGAGATTCTGGATTTGATCGCGTTTATCAATGCCCGCGAAGAGTAAACCCGGAGGATAGCACAGCACGGAGGCCGGCAGTTGATCTGCCGGCCTCCGCACATGTTATTCTTAACCCCGCAGCCCGGTATCCTCACAGCGCTGCACTGCTCTAAACCGGGCCGGGCTGCGGCCTGATCGAATCCAATTTTGCGTCAGTCCCCTTTCTGCGCAAAATAATCCATCAGCTGGTGCAGGTAGAGCACGCCGTCATATCCACTGATTTCACCTCTGGTGAGCACCCCCTTTTCGCCATGCGGG
>JAAYXE010000037.1 GCA_012516075.1 Chloroflexota bacterium
GCCATATATTATTAATTATAGGTCATTACTATACAGAATGCCCCAGGAGAGGGTCGAACTCCCAACCGCCTGATCCGAAGTCAGGTGCTCTGTCCATTGAGCTACTGGGGCGTTTGCCGCCGAAGATTATACCCGATAATCTCCGATCCGGCGGCATTCCCTGTACCCCAATAACCACCCGGTTTCCAAATCACCACATCATCCGGTGCGTCATATCCAGCGCGGCTGGCGATGTGAACCTCGCCGCTCCGATGCCTGAGGAACTGCACAGCAGCCGTGGCCAGTCTTCAGCCTTGTGGATTATACCAGATCCACCTGCCTGTACTGAGGCGGATGGCCCAGTTATAGTGAAATCGCGCCACCCCGTAGAACAGATGTTTGACAGGCGGCGGTTTTTTTGCTAAAATCAGGTTCGTGTTTTTGGGGGACCGGCAGTTTCAACACAGCCCGTCAGATCGCTTTCCTGAACTCCAGCCAGCATTGTCAATAACAGCGCCAACCGGAAGCGAGGCCGTTGATCCGGCTTCGGAAGGAGGGTTTGTTTATGCAGTGGAATGAAAACGGTGATTCACCGGCGCCCGGGGTGGATGCCATCCGGGTTCAGGATCTGTGCAAGACCTACCATGTCCCCGAAAGGGAAGGGGGCATGGGCGAGGCGGTGCGCAGCTTTTTCCGCCGCCGCTACAGGGATGTGGTGGCCGTGCAGAAGGTGAACTTCTGCATCCGCAGCGGGGAGATCGTCGGTTTCCTGGGGCCGAACGGCGCCGGAAAGACCACCACGCTCAAAATGCTCTCCGGGCTGCTGCACCCCACCAGTGGAAAGGTGGAGGTGCTGGGCTTTACCCCCTGGGAGCGCAAAAACGAGTTTCTGCGGGCCATCACGCTGGTGATGGGGCAGCGCAGCCGCCTCTCCTGGGATATCCCCGCAGCCGACTCATTTCTGCTCCACCAGGCGATCTACCGCCTGAGCGATGAGGAGTACAAACAAACGCTGAAAGAACTGGACGACCTGCTGGACCTCTCTCCGATCATGCGCAAGCCGGTGCGCAACCTGTCCCTGGGTGAACGCATGAAGTGCGAGCTGGCCGCCGGCCTGCTGCACCGGCCTAAGGTGCTCTTCCTGGACGAGCCCACCATCGGCCTGGATATCACAGCCCAGGCGCGCATCCGTACTTTCTTACAGGAATACAACCGCCGGACGGGCGCGACCATCCTGCTCACCAGCCACTATATGGCCGACGTCACCGCTCTCAGCGAGCGCATTATCATGATCCACCAGGGAGAGCTGAAATACGACGGCAGCATCACTGATCTCTCGCGGCGCATTGCGCCTTATAAAATCATCTGTGTCACCCTGGAAGACGGGCAGGTGATGGACCTCAGCCGCTACGGCGACCCTGCACAGCCGGCGAACGGCGAGTGGGGAGAAAACGGCGGGTGTAAAAATCTCATCCAGGTGACAGCAAACAGGGTCGCCGAGGTGACCGCCCGCCTGCTGGCGGAGCTTCCCGTTCAGGACCTGAACATTGAAGACCCGCCGATCGAATCGGTCATCGAGCGCGCGTTTGCGGAATAGGAGGGGGTATGTTAAACATTTACAGGCGGTTATGGCAGACCAACTGGGCCGAGCAGTGGCAGTACCGCGCCAACCTGCTGATGTACCTGCTCTACTGGCTGGTGTCTCCCGTGGTCTACCTGGCGGTGTGGACGACGGTGGCGAACGCCCAGGGGAGTGTGCAGGGATACACGGCCAACGACTTTGTCACCTATTACCTGCTGCTGTTGATGGTCGACCAGCTCAACGCCGATATCACCATCCACCTGCTGGCCTATAAAATTCAAGACGGCACCCTGTCGGGCGAACTGCTGAAACCCATCCACCCGATCTTAACCAACACGCTGGTCAACAACCTGGCCTTCAAAGCGCTGCCCCTGATGGTCATGATCCCCGTCTGGCTGCTGCTGTGCCTGCTCTTCCGCCCGGATTTCGGAACAGTGACGCTGCCGAACTTGCTGCTGGGCATTCCGGCGATCATCCTCGGCTTCGGAATCAATTTCCTGTTCGGCGCCGCCATCACCTGTCTGGCCTTCTGGACCACGCGGGTGTATGCCATTTCAGAGTTTTACTACGCTCTGACCGTCCTGTTCGCCGGGCAGTTCGTCCCGCTGGACCTCATGCCCCCGCTGGTGCAGCAGATCGCCGCTTACCTGCCCTTCCAGATCCTGCGCTTCTTCCCCATCCAGTTTATCCTGGGGCGGCTGACGGGCGGGGAGATCCTGGTGAACTTCCTGCTGGGGTTTTTCTGGCTGCTGGTGGCGCTGGGGCTGTTCCAGCTCGTCTGGAAGCAGGGGGTCAAGCGTTTTTCGGCGGTAGGAGCGTGACAGATGAACGTGCTCAAACTGCTCTACGCGTACCTGCGGATGAATGTGCAGATGGCGCTGGCCTACCGCACCGACACGGCGGTAAACATCCTCCTGAATCTGATGTGGCTGGGCTGGGAGCTGTTCAGCCTGAGCATTATTTTCAACAACACCGACACGCTGGCCGGCTGGGGGCCGGGAGAGCTGATCGCCCTGCTGGGGGTTTTCCGTCTGGTGAATGCGCTCATGGCGTCGTTGATCTGGCCCAACACCGAGCGGTTCAACACCAGCATCCGTGACGGGTCGTTCGATTACGTCCTGCTCCAGCCGGCGAACAGCATGCTGCTGGTGAGCATTAACCGCATGGTGGTGTGGCGCATCTGGGATCTGGTGCTGGCGGGGGGGCTGATCGCTGCCGGCGTGCGCATCAGCCAGACCACCGGAGTCGAGAGTCTGGCCGGCTTTCTCGTGCTGGCCGCTTCCGGCCTGGTGGTTATCTACAGCCTGTGGATCGTAATGATTGCGCTGACCTTCTGGTTCATCAAGTTCGATAACAACGTCACCATCCTGCAGGCGCTGCTGGAGGCCGGGCGCTACCCGGTAATGGTTTACCCCGCCTGGCTGCGCCTGATCGTGACCTTTGTGATCCCGATCGCGCTGGCCACCACCGTGCCGCTGCAGGGGCTGCGCGGCGAGCTGACCACCGGGAATACGCTGGTCTTTCTGGCGGCCGGCGCGCTGAGCCTGCTGATCGCCAGCCAGGTCTGGCGGGCCGGTTTGAAGCGCTACGCCGGGGCGAGCAGTTAGTGGTATTGTGTAGATAGAAAAAGCCGGAACGCAGGCTGTCGCGTTCCGGCTTTTTTTGCAGCATCAGGGCACTATCCCTGGCGGTCGACGTTGTAAAAGTTATATACCGCTTTCGAGAGATCGGCCACCAGCAGCGCAGCCGGGTCCCAGATTAACTGCTGCGGGTGGTGCATGAAGATCACCAGCACGTAGTTGCCGCCCGGGGTATACACGATGCCGGCATCGCCGACGGTGTTGATGATCCCGTTGAGCGAGACCCAGCCGTGTTTGTGGGCGATGTCGGTGGCCTCGGGCAGGCCGGCGGTGAGCAGCACCGGCAGGCGGTTGTTCTTCAGATAATCGATCATGATCTCGCATTCCCGCTGCGTGAAATCGCCCGGGAAAGCAGCCATTAATGAGCCGCCGCCGGTCTGTGCGCATTGATAGAGATCCGCCAGCAGCATGCCGATATCCGATGGCGTGGTCTGGCTGTAGGGGTCGGGGTCGGTGTCGACGTCTTCACGGCTGTTGGCCGGGGTCTCGATCACCTGCAGCAGCGGCGAGCCAAGGGTGAACTTGCCCGCCATGAAGGTATTCTCCAGCCCCAGGATGCGCATGTCCTCGGTGACTACCAGCGGCCCGCGAGTGGGGTCGATCACCCGGTCCATCAACCAGTCTGCCACTTCATTGCCCGATTCGACGATCATGTTGCGCATCCAGCCCATGGTTTCGGGGTCTGCGTTCTCGGTCATGCGCCGGAAGGCGGAGACCATAATCGGGACTTTGATGATGCTGGAGGCGGTGAATGCGATGTCCGGCTGGACGGACAGGGTCTCTCCATTCTGAACCGCGAAGTGCATCTCGCGGGCGGTCTGCAGGTCGAGCAGGTAAATGTCGACGATGCCGTCGAACCCGTGTGCCTGGATGGTCTGCTGGAGGAGCACCTGCAGATTCTGGAAGGCGGGGCCGCCCGGTAAGGTGCGGTCGAGGGGCAGAATAACGCTGCGGTTGGTTGTGGAGCGCAGCGCACGTTCGATGAGCGTCACTGCGCCGTCAATATCCAGGGTACTGCCCGGCTCCCCGGGTTTGAAATTCACTGTGCCGGGTATCGGTACTGCAGGAGAGGCGGGCTGGTCATAGCGTTCCGCCAGTTCAGCCAGGTAAGCGCGCAGGCGCGGCTCTGAATAGGTGGCCCGCAGGGGGATCTCCTGTGGGGAGGTGGTGCGTCCCCAGAGATAATCCCAGTAATCCTGCCAGAACAGGTTCTCGGTGCGCTGCACGTCAGCGGCCGCCAGCATGCTGTCCAGATCAAGTTGAAATTCGACGGTGGAAGGGTTCAGGTGAATAATGGAATCGCCGTAGCGCAGCTCGACGGGCAGCGAGTAGACCTCGAGCAGCCGCTGGGCGGCCTGCTGGCGGTTCAGTCCGCCGACGGGGATGCCAGCGATCCGCAGCCCCGAAGGGAAGTTGGCGCGCACCCGGCTGAAGGCCACAAGCTGCACCGCGGCCAGCGCCGCGGCGATCAGGATCAGTGCAACGGATAGAAAGCGTAAAGCAGAAAACGGGCTTCGACTTCTCAAAAAAGGGTCACCTCTTCGTTACAGTCAACCTCTGCAAGCAGTTATCATACCACGATTTTTTCCCCGGTTCTGCATGCCGGGGATCGCGGCAGGGTCTGCGTTGCTGAGAACCATAAAAAGCCCCGGAAGATGCTTCCGGGGCTTCGCATAGCCGTGCGTGGTTTGGTTTTCACCGGGAAACAGCCAGTTTGACCAGCTTTCCCTGTGCATCCAGCTTCAGGCGAGCGTACTGGTTGTGAACATGTCTGCTGCGTACCACCTGTTTGCTCAGGGTGACAATCTGGCGGGCGGGCGGACCGCCGGGCCTGGACTTGTCAACCGCCTGGCGGTTGGTGGTGGCGTGTCCGCTGGGAGGGCAGCATTCAACCTCCGAACTATAAGTGACCTGAGCACCTTCCATTCCGGGGAGGTAGTGGGCGACCACGTGTTTGACGTAGTTCATCATCTCCGGCGGGAGGCTGGCTTCGCGGTCATCCTCACCAACCCGGTCGCTGACCGTTTTCAGGCTGGTCTTGAGCCAGGTTTTGGCGCCGTTCAGCCCGGCGAGCTTGCTCTGGCTGGGGCGGGGCGAGGTCAGCTGGACGAAGGGGTCGCCGTAAAGGACGAACGAGATCAGGGTCTTCTGGTCTTCGCCGTCCAGGTAGCCCTGGCGCTGGTGCATCTCTTGGGCCAGGTGAATTTTGGCGCGCAGCAGGGCTTCACCGGCAGGCAGTCCGCGCTTCAGGAAGTTCCAGAACGCTTCGCCCAGCAGGGCGGCGGCGATCAATGGGGTGCCGATCGACCCGTAAGCCATGCCGGTCGAGCTGACCACCACCTGGCTTCCGGTGCTCAGGAATTTGAGCGCCATGGCGTCTTCAATGCACTTGCCCAGGATGTGCGCGCCGTAGCAGGCCTCGCTGAAGACGATCTGAGGCGCCCGGATCCCGCCCATGCTCACGTCCTGCGGCCGGATGGCAACGGGGTATTCATCTCCCTCGGGGTCGTTGAGCGGATCGCGCTGCCCGTACCATTCCGCAGCGTCGACCAGGCCGTGCAGGTTGAAGTAACCCAGGCGGGCGGGCGGCAGGGGCAGGCCGGACATGTCCTTCGGGGCGGTGCCGTTGGCGTTGAGCGGCGGCGAGAGATACATATTCCCCGGGTTGGGCAGGCTGGCGAAAACCTGCCGGGAGGCTTTCTGCCACACGGCAGCCGAGTAGCCCAGGCTGATCGTCTCTCGGCCCACGCGCGGGCGCAGCCATTCGAGCAGCCGGCTCCAGAACTGCTTCCACCAGGCGATCTTCTGCACTTCGCGGGCATGGTATTCCCGGGCGCCCCGCAGCAGGCTCAGCAGCAGGGCCGGGTCCTTTGAACTGCCGCCCGGCATGCGTCCCAGCGGCCATTCGGGGATAAAGTAATTTTCATCGCGGGAGGCGTACGGGTTGTCGGAGGGGACGTCGGCATCGTCATCATCGATCGGGTTGGGCAGGTGGTGGAAAGGGACCACTTCCGGCCCGCCAACGATCAGCACAGCTCCCACACGCTCGCCGCGCTTCCCCAGGGCAGTGTCCAGATCGGTCAGGGCCAGCTTCAGCGCCCAGGCGTCTGCCGGGTTCACCGGATGCAGGTCCAGTGGGGTGGTGTAATCAGCCAGATCGGGCAGAAACACGCGGGCGCCCCAGTCGCCTCGCTGCTGGAAGACCTCTGCCAGTGCGTCCATCTCGGCGGTGACAGCATCAGCGCCCTGCGGTCCGTACAGGCGCTCCAGCCCGCAGCGGGTGGAGAACAGGATATAGACGGGAAAACGCCCGTCTCCCTGCACCGCTTCGGGGTGGTTCAGGCTTTTCGCCACCCGCTCCAGCTCTTCCTGCACTTCGCGAATGGTCTCTTCCGGCTCCGAGACGGGCTCCTCTTCGACCTCATCCGGGATGGTTTTGGCGGCCGGGACTGCGGCTTCTCCGGCTGGTGCGGCGCCGTCTGGAGATTTGTCACCAGCGGAACCCCGTTCTTCGATCCGGGTCTCCTGTGGGGCGGCAGCCGCCGCGGTCTCTGCTGAATCGCCGCTGCCCAGCTGGTTCCAGCCCAGCAGGGAAGCCACGCTGGCCGGGATGCTGTGATCCAGGCGGGCCTCAAGGCGGTCGGGCCACATAGAAAGGTAGGGGTGGTCGGGGCCCCACAGCCGGCGGGCGACCTGTCCTCCGACATCGTGGGCTGCCGCCTGGTGCAGCAGGGCGACCGCCTGATCGAAGCTGCCGCCGTCCATCAACCAGTCAGCGAGCAGCAGGGTGACAGCCACGCAGCGCGGCCAGCGCTGGTGGTAGAAATCGGCCAGGCGGCAGCGCGCCGCCAGGGCATCGTCGCCCTGTGCTTCCAGGATGCGCAGGTGGGTGACGGCCACCAGCGGCGTGTTCGGGTTTGACCCCAGGCAGGAGCGGATCCAATCCTCGGCCTGTTCCAACTCTCCGTTCTGCAGGCACTGCCGGGCCAGCCAGAGCTGGCGCCCCCAGGAAACCACCGTCTGCTGGTTCACCAGCTGGTCGCTGAGCGCCAGTACGGCAGCGATGGACTCGGGCCAGTGGCGGCCCTCGCAGCGCTCCTCAGCCTGCAGGCGGGTTTCCGCGGCCTCCAGATACTCCGGGTCGGTCTGGCAGATGTGGTCCAGTACCTGCAGGGCGGTTTTGGGCTGGTTTTCAGCCAGGAGCGCCTGCGCATACCGCAGGTTCATCTCCAGGTCGCCGGGATAGGCGGCCAGCCAGGAAAGCGCCGCATCGCGGGCAAAGCGGCTCTCTCCGGTCTGGAGGGCGGTATCGATCAGGGCCAGGTAGCGGCGGCGGGGGAGCAGCCGTGCGCCTGCGGAGGAAGGGTAATTCATCATATGCATACCATCCTGATTAAGCTTGCTTTTCTGCCGCTGGCCGGCGGTTGTGCACCAGGTTCAACGCCACAACGGCGCCCAGCAGCCGGTGGATCGTGACGTCATCGGGCGCCAGATCCGCCGCACGCCGCAGCATGCTTTCAGCGGCCAGGTAGTCTTTCATCTCTTTCAGGGTGACCCCCGCCTGGTGATAGGGCCTGGGATCGTAAGGGAAGAGGTCGATGGCCTGCTGGTAGACCTGCAGGGCCTGGGCCAGCTGGCGGCGGTCACGCTGTGTCTGCCCCAGTTCCATATACGCCTCGAAGCGGTCCGGGTCGAGCTGCAGGGCTTCACTCAGATGATGCACCGCCTGGTCGAGCTGGCCGGCCCTGCGCAGCTGGCTTCCGAGCAGGTAGTGCAGCAGGGCCTCCATATGGGGTTCCAGGCTTCCTTTGCTGCCCTGCAGGGCCTGACGGGCGGTCTGCAGGCCGGCGTCGATCTGACCCTGTTCGAACTGCGTTTCGGCCAGCATCGCCAGAACCTCGGCATCCCCGGGGTACTGCTGGGCCAGTTCCTGCAGCGCACGGGCGCTGGCTTCCAGGCCCTGGGCGGCTTTGATCAGGCGCACCCGCTCGATCAGCAGGGGCAGGGGATCATCCACGAGCGGGATCGACTTCTCGATCCAGGTCAGCGCCTCGGCTGGCTGGTCCAGGGCTTTGAGGGCCTGGGCCATGATCTGCAGGGCTTCCAGATTGTTAGGGAACAGCCGCAGCACGGCCTGTGCCCGGCTCTGTGCGCCGCGGGGGCTGTTGGCTTCCAGGGCCACTCGCGCTCGCAGCAGCAGAGTCTCGGGGGTGTGATCTGAAAGCTCGATGGCCCGGTCGGCATTATTGGCCGCGTTTTCAAGATCGCCAACCTGCAGCTGCAGCCCGGCCAGGGTCATCCATACATCTTCGTTTTCGGGCGCAATCTGGCCGGCCTGCTCCAGGACTTTAATGGCCTGATCCCATTCCTGGTTCTGCTCGTAGATCTCGCTCAGGGCAAAATAAGTGTCCAGATTTTCCGGCTCGAGCTGGACGGCTTTGCGGTAATGCTCGATGGCGGCCTGTGGGTCTTCGGGCAGGTGAATGCGGGCAGCCAGGATGTGCCAGCGAGGTTCGTCCGGCCAGTAATCGAGCGCGGCCCGGATGGCATCCTGAGCGCTGATGCGATCGGTGCTGCGCGATCCGTATTCATAAGCCAGGCGGGCCAGCAGGGCGTTGGCCAGGGCGGCTTCGTCGCCTGCGGCGGGCTTCAGGTCCGCATAGCGCTCCACCGCGCTGGCAGCCACGCCCAGGGCGTAGCGGGCATTGGCCTTTTCCATGGCCAGCGACAGCGCCAGAAGGATGCGGGGTTCGTTCGGGTAGGTCTGGGCGGCTTCCGCAGCCAGAATAGGCTGTTCGACCGTGCGGTAGTTCAGGATCAGGGCGGCCGTGTCATCCGGCCCGGCTGCGGTTTCTTTCAGCTCTTCCGCGCTCTGCAGGTTGGAGCAGAACGCCGCTTTTCCTCGCGCTTCAAGCGCAGCGAGCAGAGCCTGGGAATCTTTGTCAGGGGTACCCAGAAGCTGTCGTGCTCGCTCCACAGCTGACTGGAAGTTGATGAAGTGCTCCTCACCAAGCGCTGCAATTCCCGGCGCGTGGCGCACCACGTCGACAGCCTGCAGCAGGCGCTGCGCTTCGGCGCGCAGTGCCAGGGCCCGGGCATACAGCAGATGAGAAAGGGGTTCGTCCGGCGCAGCGGCACAGATACGGCAGAAGCAGTTGATCGCTGTATCCCAATCGTGCAGCTCCAGCGCTGCCATCCCGATCGCTCTCCAGGCCGGCAGGCTTCTGGTGATCAGGTCCAGAGCCGCGTTCACCGGCAGGACGGACGAAGCAGGATCTGTCCCGGCCGTTTCGGGGATCTGAGGCAGGTTTTCGGCGGCGTTTACGGCTTTCTGCAGTGTGTTCAGCGCCGCGGCGCTGTCGCCCTGCCGGGCGAGGAGCTGCGCCTGGATGGCCAGGACCTGTGGGTGCCCGGCATTAATCTGAGCGGCCTCGCCGGCTGCCCGGGTGGCGCGCTCTTCATCGCCGGCAGCCAGGGCGGTTTCGGCGATCAGGCAGGCGTACTGGAAGGGAGCCCAGGCGTTCTCGAGGTTTTCATCCTGCCCGGCCAGCAGTTCAGCAGCGCGGCGGGGCTGCAGCAGAGCGGTCAGGATTTCCGCAGCCAGGTGCCGGCCGCGACCGGGAGCGTCACCTTCCAGTTCCATCGCTTTTTCGGCATACTTCAGCGCTTCAGCAGGCCGGCCCAGGCTGCGCAGCAGCAGGGCGAACTGCTGGTGGATGGCGACCAGAACCGGCAGGTCATGTTCGCTGACCTCATTATTCAGGGCCGGGAGATCCAGGGCTGCTTGCAGGGTTTCCAGAGCCGTCTGCGGGCTCTGCAGATCGACCAGCAAGTTGGCGCGCTGCAGATACAGATAGGGCATCTCCGGTTCGATTGCCAGGGCCTGGTTGACGGCTTCCAGCGCGCGGGTCGGGTTGCCGGCCTGCTGCTGGGTGTAGGCCAGCTCGCTGAGCAGGTCGACGCAAACCGAGTCGCGTTCGCCGCAGGGTTCGCCGCTGGACTGCTGGATGGCAACGGCGCGCTCCAGCACCCGGCTGGCCATCTCAAATTCGTGCAGGCTGGCCAGCTGATGGGCTGCCTGCAGAAGGTCCTGGGGGGAGGCCTGCACGTCGCTGATCCAGCCGCTGCCATCGCGGGCAGGCTCCGGGACCATTTTCAGCAGCGTGTCGAGGGCGTCCGATGGGCGGCCGCTGTCCAGGTTGACCTGCGCCAGGCGTACGAGCAGATCCCCGCGGTGGGGTGCCAGGTGGACTGCCCGCTGCAGGGCCTGGAAAGCTTCCTTGCGCGCCTCGAACTGGTAATCGCCCAGCGAATCGCTCAGCTTATACAGGTGCTGGCTGAACCAGGAGAGGGTATCCACATCGTCCGGGTTCAAACGCAGGACGTTGTGTGCAGCCTGCAGTGAGTCCTCCGAAAGCTGCGAAGCGCTGTACGCCTCTGCCAGATCCATATGGATGGCCGGGTTGAGTGAGTCGATCTGGGCGGCTTCCTGGAGGGCGGCGATGGCCGTTTCATACTGCCCCATGGCCAGGGCAACCTTTCCCAGCCCGGCGGACAGGCGCGTGCGCCAGTTGGGATCCTCGCACAATGAGGTTTCCAGCGCCCGGCGGTAGGCCTCGCGCGCTTTCGGCAGGTCACCGGTGGCGGCCAGTGCTTCCGCCAGCAGCGCCTGGGCTTCGGGCCGTTTGTGATCCATGCGGATCACACGTTCCAGCAGCGCGATAGCCTTTTGAGACTGGCTGGCAGAGAGCTGCGGTAAAGCCAGCAGCACACGCGCGTATTCCAGATAGGGCAGGGGATCCTGAGGTTCGGACTGGATGTAGTCGTCCAGCGGGGCAACGGCCAGCTCCAGCTCGTTCTGTTCCAGCAGTGTCTTCGCATAGGCGTAGGCAAGCTGCGGGCAGCACTTCTTACCGGAAGGAAATGCCCGGTAGGCCTTCTCCAGGACCTCGCGCGCTTCCGCAAGGTGACCCAGGTGATGCAGGGTCTGCCCGAGCTTCAGGGCAATGCGCTGGTCGAGCTCGGACAGGCCGTTCTTATTCTTACAGGGGGGCTCGCCCGACTTGGGGAACACCAGGCTCGCAGCGCTGCGCAGAGAGAACAGGGCCTGGGTGGGGGCGTTCTCAGCCAGGTAGGCTTCTCCCAGCGCCAGGTGAATTTCGGGCGCCTCGGGGGCGGCCAGGCTGGCCGTGCGCAGCACTTCCATTGCTTTCGGTGTATCGCCAGCTTCCTGGTAAATGTGTGCCTGTGCAAGCCAGGCGCAGGCCAGGGTGGGGGTGGAACGGACAGCCTGCTGGAAATATTCCAGCCCCTTGTCGGTGTCTCCAACGGCCAGGCTGGCCTCACCAAGCAGGTGGAAGATCTCACCGTCGTCGGGAGCGAACTGGAGCGCCTGGTGGCAGGTCTCGGCTGCGAGCTCAGGCTGGCCGGCTTTCAGCGCACAGGCGGCCAGGTCTTTCATGTCTCCGATGGAAGTGGTGTCTTCGGTCTGGAAGCGATCCATGAGGGCCATGCGCTGGGCGAGCGCGGCCTGCCATTCGCCAGCAGCCTCCAGGCTCTCAATGTACAGGCGAGCCAGGTTCATGTTGTCGGGCCAGAGCGTGTTCGCGGCGGCAGCCAGGGGGATCGCCTGCTGGGCGCTGCCCTGCTTTAAGCTCGCTTTTCCGGCGGCCTCCAGCAGCAGCGGATCGTTCGGCTTCTGCAGCATGCCCAGGCGAGCGGCCTGGAGCGCCGGGCCGGGCTGGTCGAGCATGTTCAGCAGGCTGGAGAGCTGGGCAAGCTGGAGGGCGGAGAGCTCGAAATAGGGGGTGTCGGCAGGGCCGGTAGATATCGGATTGGGATCCTTCATGCTGCGCGCCTGCTCTTCGGTCTGGTTCAACGCCTGCAGGGCAGCCTGCGTGGAAATTTCGAAATCACCCTGGTGGAAAGCGATCAGGGCCCTGCTGAGCCAGTACAGGGCATGGCCGGTTGAGGAAAGGTCGCCATTTTTTGCTTCCAGCAGCGCCTGGGCGTCCTCCAGCCGGCCGGCCTGAATCATGGAAAACGCCAGCTCTGCCCAGTAGCGGGGCGAGTCGGGGACCAACTGGCAGGCCTGCTTCCAGGCCGTGAAGGCACCCTGGTAATCTTCGAGCTCGCTGCAGACCGCGGCCAGTTTGGCGGCCAGCTGCGCCTGGGCGCTGCGAGCTGCGTCCAGTGCGTTCTGCAGGGTGTCTACGGTCTTTGCGGTTTCCCCACGGAACCAGTTGATGTTGGCCTCGGAGCGCAGGTGGTCCATCTCGGCCAGGGCTTTCGTCCACGCGGTGCCGGCTTCCTTTTGCTCGTTCGGGAACAGCGCCGGAGATTCGTTCCGACCCAGGTTCTGGTTGGCCGTTGTGGAGAGGATGCGCTCCACCAGCCCCGGACGCTGTCGGGAAAGGTATTCAAAGCCCGCCAGGCGCGTCTGGAAGGGGAGCTGGCGCAGCAGTAAAGCCAGCTTTTCATGCAGCTCCTGCTCGGGCATTGGCAGGCAGAGCAGGGCGTGCAGGGAAATAACGGCCAGCCGGGCCAGGTTTTTCTGCGATTTTTCGTCGGTAAGCAGCGCGCTCAGAACAACATCCGGGTCGGGCACCATGCTCAGCAGGCAGGCCAGGACGGTGCCGCCCGACTGCCAGCCCCGGCTGTTGGTCCCCAGAATCACCTGAAAATCGCTGGAGAACGACTGCCAGGAATCGGAAATATTCCTCTCACGCAGGGCAATCGCTACCAGGCCTGCCTGCCCGATGCGGTTCAGGTTGGCCAGATCGAGCTGCGGCCATTCCTGCAGTGCACGGTTCGAGAGCTGGCGCAGGGTGGCCGGCACGGGCTGGGGAGGCACGGACTGCAGAGCAGCGATATCCATCGAGCTGCGCAGGTCGAGGAGCGCCAGCGAGCCAGGCGTCCAGCTTTCCAGCCGGTGGGGCAGCTCTTCCAGGGCGCGCAGTCCCAGATCGGTGCTCTCCAGACACTTCCAAATAGTTGCATCCTGGCGCAGCGCCAGGACGAGTACCTGCCAGTCTTCTTTTGAGAAACAGGATTGCAGCGAGAGGGTAAAGTTTGATGTGTTCATTGAGCAGCTACTACAGAATCAGGGATACCAGAAAGTGATCAGGCGAATAAGCGCAGCGCCAGCCAGCAGGCAGCTGCGACCATGAGGATGCCGGTTATGCTGAGGAAAATACCAATCCCGGTAGTGGTGCGCACGAGCTGGTTCAGCGCTTCGAGCAGTTTTGTGGCGTTGCCCACCAGCCCGGCCACATCCTCAGCGATTCCTTTCTGGGCCAGCCGTGTGGTCTGTTCAGCCAGGATGCGCACTTCGTTGTTGCGAGAGCTGACCGCCAGAATGATGACACCGGCGACAAAGGTGGCGATACCGAGCAGGAACAGCGTGAGCGCCATAAGCGTGAGCAGGTTATAAGGGGTCAATTCAGCCATTGTAGGCCTCCGCGAAATGACCGGGCTGCTTGATGTTCAACCCGGGAGTGCTGGTTGTATCGGGAAGGGTGGGGAACCGGCACACGCGGTTGCCGGGTATCCCCAGGAAGGTCCAGTCGGACAGGATCTGCTCGCTGGTCAGGTCAGTGTGGAAGTGTCCCTGCAGGCGGTCGACCAGAGCCAGGGGATCCAGATCTGCGGCTTTGTAGCTGCTGTAGCACAGGGCCTGCAGCAGCGCCGTGTGGGCAGCCAGAGCGCCTTCCGGATCCCGGGCTGCGGAGGGGAACTCGTCAACCGGCAGGATGGTGCAGTCCCCGGCATCGCCCACCGCGCAGCCAAAGAAATCGACCAGCTTTCCCATTCCGGCCCGGTCGATCAGCATGTAGTTGTTCCACCACAGGTCGCGGCGCTGAATGCTCTCGAAGAAAGCCGGAACGGGGGTGCCGTTTTCATCCAGGGCAAAGGCCTCATCCAGCGCCAGACCGGTCTCCGGATCGTTCTGCAGCCGGGCGGGGAAGAGCGGCGCCAGATTGATCCCGGGAGCTGGCGGGTAGTACAGGATCAGCCACAGGCTCTCGAGTGCCGGTTCATCAGCTTGCAGGTCATCCACGCCGATCACCAGGATATTGCGCTGTCCGGATGGCAGTGCCTCAATGCCGGCCTGATTTTCCTCTTCCTGAGGCTGTCCGGTGACCTGGGCTCCGGCAAGAGCCCGGGCCTGCTGCTCTCTGGCCAGCGCGGCCGAAGCACCCAGCGTAAAGCCGGTGATCAGGCAGGCCGCGAACAGGCAGAGCAGAAGAAAAGCCTTTTTCATCGCTACCTCAAAACCACAACCAGGTAGCCGGAGACGAATCCCAGCAGCAGGCCGGTTCCGGCGGTGAAGGCGATCAGCTTTAACCATGAGGCCTTTTGAAAGCGGTCCACCCCGTTGTAGACGGCATGGATGAGCCGGCGCAGGGCGGTGGCCTCTTCCATGACCTGAATGGCTGCGTTCCAGAACGCAATTTCAACACGCTGAGTCAGTCGGGCAGAATTCATGATGTTCCTCACAACGCGGATCCTTCCTGGGTCTTGCTCAGCGCGAGGTGCTGATTTTGAGGATCTTTCCCTGTCCGTTGGCCACCACGCGCACCGAGCGGGAGAGTTTCTTCCCGCCGGCGACCTCCACCCGGGTGGAGAAGGTGAGCACATAAGTCCCTGCAGTGGCATTCTGTTTCTGCACTTTGGGCCGCACACCTGAAAATTCAGGGAATTTGCGCTGTATCTGTCGGGTGATATCGTTTACCAGGTCTCGGTTCATGCCTGTCCCAATTCTTCCGGTTGGTAGTTCGGTACGTTGATTACGATTGATCAGGCGGCCCGCAGCCGGCGGCGCAGGAACGCCGGGACGTCCAGATTCTGGCTCGAAAGCGTGGCGGGGTAAACGACCGGCTCGCCGGGTTCAGCTTCAAATTTGATCATCTCAGGGCCGGCCGGCAGCGGTTCGGGGGCGGGGTCTGCGGCGGCAGGCCGCTGGACCGGCTGCGGCTCGGGTTTGTGAACCCCGGCCATGGCTTCTTCGAGCGTGGGCGCTCCCAGACCGGTGATGACCAGGATCACCTGCACCCGGTCTTCCATGGTCGGGTTGTTGTTCACGCCGAGCACAATCTCGGTCTCCACGCCGGTCTGGGACTGCAGTTTGAGCAGGGATTCCTGAACTTCGAGCAGGGTGAGGTCGTCGCCGCCGGTGAAGTTGGCGATCACGCCGGCCGCGCGATCCAGGGAAACGCTGTCCAGCAGGGGGTGGTGCAGCGCCTGATCCAGGGCATCCTGGGTTTTGTTCGGGCCGTAGCCCTGTCCGATGGCCATCAGTGCACCGCCGCCCAGGCGGATCAGGCGGCGAATGTGGGCGAAATCGACGTTGATCATGCCGGGTTCGGTGATCAGCTCGGCGATGCCCTGAACCGACTGGCGCAGGATATCGTCTGCCAGGCGGAAAGCGACTTCGAGGGAGAGGTTGCGTGGTGCAATATAGAGCAGGCGGTCGTTCGGGATGGAGATCAGGGTGTTGGTGTGTTTGCGCAGGCGGGCCAGGCCCTCGGCGGCGTTCTTCTGGCGGCGGCCCATCTCAAATGAGAACGGGGTGGTCACCACGGCGATGGTCACAGCGCCGACCGAGCGCGCAATCTCCGCTGCCACGGGGATGGAACCTGTGCCGGTACCGCCGCCCATTCCGGCGGTGAGAAAGACCATGTCGGCGCCGTGCAGGGCCCTGGCGATCTCTTTGGCGCTTTCTTTGGCCGCTTCCATGCCGACGCGCGGATCGCCGCCGGCGCCCAGGCCGCGGGTGCTCCGCGGGCCAAGCTGGATCTTCACCGGGGCGGGATTTTTCTCCAGTGCCTGGTGGTCGGTGTTGGCGGCGATGAACTCCACTCCTCGCAGCCCCAGTTCGATCATGCGCTCTACAGCGTTGCAGCCCCCA
Source organism: Chloroflexota bacterium (assembly GCA_012516075.1). GTDB lineage: Bacteria > Chloroflexota > Anaerolineae > Anaerolineales > UBA4823 > JAAYXE01. The sequence continues at coordinate 16,112 of JAAYXE010000037.1, forward strand.
CCTCCCAGACCAAGGACCTTCAATACCGGTTTGTGAACATTCGCTATGTCGATTGGAGTTGATGTTTGCACCATTGCTTTCCCTTTCTTCTTATCCAGACGATCTACAAGCCGTATGACGCCTGCCTTTTTGTTGTGATCATCGAGTCTTGCTCCGGACAGACCACCGGCGGATTCTCGAACTGATAAGCAGCCGGCTTTTCTGTTCTGCTGTCCTATACTGTTGCAAGTACCGTGCCATCCGGCAGCAGCCGGTCGACAATGCAGCCGCTCTTGCGCAGCGCTGCCAGCACTTCATCCGGAAAGTCCTGCGACCCGCCGGCAACGGTCACGCGCCGGGCGAGACGGGCTTCCTCCAGCGAGAAGCCGATCGTCGGATGGCACTCCTGGACAAAGGGACGGATGCTGTCGAGATGCCATTCATTGATCCCCCACTCGTAGAGCGGAACCAGCAGGTAGTGTTCGATGGGGTGGTCGCCAGCGGGGCCGCTTTTTTCCACCGCGCGGCGGATGGAATGTTGTGCCGCCGGGGCGGTGTTCTGAGCAAAGAGAATCCCCTTCCACCACTGGTGCAGCTTCTGCGCGGCAGGAAGCTGGACGCCTTCCAGGGTGACCCAGGCGTGCTGGTGAAACGGGCTGCTCTCCGCAGCCGACAGCAGCCAGAAATTGCAGCACAGCACCTCGGCCGGGATGGGGTCGATCAGGACTACCCCCGATTCGTCCCGGAGGGGACGGTCCTCCGTGCGGTTCATCGCCTGAGAAATGGTCAGGTTGACTTCTGCATGGGTCTGTGCGTCCACCGCGGGCGCGCCCGGGTTGTTTTGATCCCCAGGCCGGGCGCCGGCGCGCAGCAGCAGGACCGGGCGCCGCTCACCGATCTCGGCTTCCATAATCGCCAGATACCAGTCGAAAATGCGGAAACCGCGGTGGTCCTCGGCTCCGGGCGGCGTCCAGTAGGGCCGGGCCGTGGGCCAGCGTTCGGGCCCGCCGGCGCCCCAGTTGACCGGCCGGTTGCCGGTCCAGGCGTAGGCGCTGAAGGCCAGCGCATCGAGGATTTCATGATCGTTTCTGCGGATGATGGCGCGCAGGGCGGAGCGCAGGAAGGCCAGATCCCAGTAATCGCCGCCGGGCTCCAGGGGCGAGAACACGGGATGGATGCCCGCTTTGTGGGCCAGATGGGCCAGCGGCAGGTAGATATCCAGGAAGCGTTCGACGAGGTCGTTCTGCGCCCAGGCGGCCGAGGTCCAGGAGGCGCGCAGGTTGGGGCGGTCGAACAGCGCGATGTAATGGACGCCCCAGCGGGCGTACTGCTCGAAGCTCAGCCGGTACTCCGAGTAGCCGGTCTGCGAGTGGATCGGAATACAGTAATGAATCACGGGCTCGACGCCCTGATCGATCAACGCCTGGATGAAGAATTCGGGAATGGATCGCTCGGGGGAGGCCAGCAGGGTGACCCATGAACTCCCCATCGATTTCAGCTGTGGAAGCCAGATGCGCAGGTCACTTTCCTGGTAGTGCAGGTTGTCAGGAAAGTAATGAAAACCGAGGCGAGTGTTGCGAGGAGGAAGGGGGTAATGTGGCATATAAACCTCGTAAAAATTCTGCGAATTTCCGATAAATATGTTGCAAGAGCTATGCCATTTCCCCCGACAAGCGATATAATAGGTGCCATCGCACTCCATATTTATGGAAATAAAACGAATATTTAATGATGTAAGCAGATGCCGTACTGCGCCTCCAGGCATCTCCATCTTGCTGAAAGATAGACTATGAGCTTAAGGATCACGTCCGGTTCCCTGAGTAAGCGCCTCCTGTGTGTTGCCCTGATTTTGGCAGCAGCCGGCCTCTTCCTGTCCGCCTGCAGCGAGGGCGGTCAGGTCGAAACTGCACCGCCGGTTACCCTGATTTCCAATCTGGAGGGCACCCATGCCGTGGACGACAGCTTCCGTGAGTTTTATGAGCTGTTAGGAGGGGAGCGTATCCTCGGTCCGGCGATTTCCCCCGTACAGCAGACCGCAGACGGTTCGTTGATCCAGTACACACATGCGGCGCTGATGGTCTACAATCCGGATGCCCCGGCGGTCGAGCGCTTCTACCTGGCTCCGCTGGGCCTGGAGCTGGGAGTGGTCGAACCGCCTGTGCCGCCCACAACGCCCGAACGCGGCGCCTACGTGGAGGGGCACTACATCTTTCCCGACTTTCAACCGCTATTCGACCGCCTGGGCGGTGTGCGCGTGGTAGGAAGACCGCTGGGCGAAGTGCACTTCAACCTGCAGAAAAACCGCTACGAACAGTACTTCGAAAATGTCGGTTTCTACCGCATGGAAGGGCAGACAGCGGAAGGTACCGCGCTGCTGGCATACGGCGCTTACCGGTGCGATCGAACCTGCCGCAGCCAGCCGCCTCAGAATGCCATCATCGAGGCGCACCCTGAAGTGGCTGCTCCATTCAGCGATATGGTTAACCGGCTGGGGATGGAACTGACAGGCTATTCGCTGACGGAAGCCTATTCCACCGAAGACGGAAAAATCGAGCAGGTCTTTGAAAACGTGATCCTGGTCGCCGATGCGAACAACCTGCAGAACGTCAGCATCCGGCCGCTGAATGAGCGCCTGGGGATCCTTTCCGACCCGCCGCGCGCCCCCAGTTCAGACCCTTCAACCTTTTTTTACGAGGTCGGGAATGGAGTGGGGTACAGCGTGCCGCGCGTGTTCTGGGAGTTTATCGAGGCGCACGGTGGATTCGCAGTGAGCGGGCCGCCGGTTACCGACATGGATCATTCCAGAGGGCTCTTCCACCAGTGCTTCACCAACCTGTGCCTGGAATACAGCACGCAGCAGACGGTGCGGCCGGTTGCCCTGGGTTACCAGTATCGCGGCTTCTACGCTCGCCCCCAGGTCGTCGCCGAGCAGCCGCCTCAGAGTGAAGTGACCAACCAACCGCCGGCTTCCGGGCAGGGGGGCGGCGCCGGTCCAGAAGCGCCAGCAAATGAACCGCAGCCGCCGGCAGCGACGACCGCTCCGGCTGCAGTGGAACCGGCCGTGAATCCGGAGGTATCGGGAGATATCATCCTGCAGGTGTGGACCAAGAGCCAGGCGGTCGCGGCTGATGTCCCTCAGGAAGTGGGCGTGAGAATTTACGCCAACAAACAGCCGCTGGCGGGGGCGGTCCCTGTTGTGCGCGTCACCCTCCCAGACGGCAGCGAATGGAGCGGCAGCTTCCCGCCCAGCGGGCCGGATGGGTCGACCGTGCTGCAAATTCCGCCCATTAACGCGTTAAACGGCACCCTGATTCCCTATCAGGTATGCCTGGATCTGGAGAACGGCGTCAGTGAGTGCTTCCAGGACAGCTTTATGGTCTGGGGCACACCCTGAGCGGGCGTTTATTCAGGATCCGAAAACCTGGTCTGCAGCTTCGGGCAGGTTGCGCACGATATCCACCGAGAGGTGCGATACATCGATGGCTTCGTCATCGCAGAAGAGCATGGCGCGCTCAATGGTATTGCGCAGCTCGCGAATATTGCCCGGCCAGTCATAAGCCATGATCGCCTTCATCGCCATGGGGGTCAGCGAGGTGATGTTCATACCCATGCGGGCGTTCATCTCACGCAGGAATAAGCCTACCAGCTCGGGGATATCCTGTTTGCGTTCCCTTAATGGGGGAATGTCAAGATCGACCACTTTCAGGCGGTAGTAAAGGTCCTCGCGGAAAGTCCCTTCTTTAATCATCGCCAGCAGGTCGCGGTTCGACGCGGCGATGAGCTGGACGTCGATTTTAATCAGGTTCGTGCCGCCCACCCGGCGGAAGGCGCGTTCTTCCAGCGCGCGCAGCAGCTTGGCCTGCATATCGTAAGGCATCGACGAGATTTCATCGAGGAACAGCACGCCGCCATCGGCGACCTCAAACAGGCCGGGTTTGCGCTTCTCGGCGCTGGTAAAGGCCCCTGCTTCATAGCCGAACAACTCAGACTCCAGGATGGTGCTCTGAATGGCAGCGCAGTTGATGGCGATAAAGGGTTTATTGGCGCGCGGCCCCATCTGGTGAATGGTTTTCGCCAGCACTTCTTTTCCGGTGCCGGTCTCCCCGGTGATCAGCACCGATACGGAGGCTTCAGCAGCACGCTGGGCGTGTTTGAACAGAAGCTGCATCTGGCGGGATTTTCCAATGATGAAATTCGACTCCTGCCGGCGCGCGTCGCGTAAGTGGCTCAGCTCGCGGCGCATGGCCACCACCTCGGCGGCGCGCTGGACGGACTTCTCTAGCTGCGCCAGGCGGATCGGTTTTTGCAGGAAATCGACGGCCCCGTTTTTCATCGCATCGACAGCCATGTCAATGTCACCATAAGCAGTGATCATAATCACGGGGGGGCGTTCGGGAAGATAAGCGGTCTCCTCCAGCAGCACAGGGCCGTAGCCATCAGGCAGCTCCACATCCAGCAGGATGATGTCGGCCTTCTCCTGGCTGATTACCTGGCGCGCCTCGGCTAACGTTGGAACACCAATGATTTCATAACCCCGCGAGACCAGAAAATCTCCGATATTATGGCGGGCATTTTCCTCATCGTCGACGATTAAAACGGTTGCAGACATGGATACCTCACGCTTCGTTCATTGATTTTAGTTCACGATCCGGGACGGGCAGACGGACCTGAAAAACGGTCCCACCCGGGAAACTGGTAACTTTAATCGTTCCGCGGTGCGCGGTGACAATTCGCTTGGCGATCGCCAGGCCCAGCCCCGAACCGGCGCCACCTTTGGTGCTGAAGAAGGGCATAAAGATGCGGTCCAGATTCTCCTGGGGGATTCCTGGTCCGTTGTCGGCGACGCTGACTTCCACATACGGCCGGCGCTCCAGGGACTGCGTCACTTTGCCGCCCGGCCGGTGCGGATCCTCGGGGTGCAGGACCTGTACTTTCAGGGCCAGGTGCCCCCCATTTTCGGCCATCGCCTGGACGGCGTTGGTGATGAAGTTGCTGAACACCTGCTCCAGGGCCTTCTGGTTGCCCATTATCGTCGGTACACCTTCATCGACCTGCAGTTTGTAATCGACATTGGCGCGCTGGATGCGCTGGTGATAGCGATCAAGCAGCCTGCTCAGCATCAGGCCGAGATCCACCGGCTCCATGACGTATTCTGTCGGTTTGGCAAAGGACAGCACCGACTTCATCAGCTCTTCCAGGCGGTCACAGTCCTGCATCAGCCGTTCGATGGTCTTCTGGCTGGGGTCATCTTCAGGCAGGTTCATGGCCATCAGCTGCAGGCCGGTGCTGATGTTGTTAATCGGGTTGCGGACTTCGTGGGCGAAGACGGCCGTCACCTCTCCGAGGGTGGCGCGCTGCTCGAGCTGCTGGGCATGTTCGCGAATCTGTTCCTGCTCGCTCAGGTCGCGGATGATGATCACGATGCGGCTGAGCTTATCATCCTGCATGATGGGGACGATCTGGATCTGGGCCAGAAATTCCTCACCGGAGCGCCTGAAGACGCGCGCGTCATCAACCGTCAGGCTTTTTTCTTCTGCGTGCACCTGCTGCAGAGCGGGCAGGATCGACTGGCTGGCGATCAGAATGCGGTCGATGGGCTGCCCGAGGACCTCGTCGTTCGAGTAGCCCAGCATGGTTTCCGCGGCGCGGTTGATGCGCAGCGTCGACAGGCTTTTCGATAAGACGATCAAACCTTCCTGAACCCTGCTTTCGAAGGCATCGTGGATGGCCAGCCGGGAGGCAGAGACCTGAAGCTGATCTCCCAAAGAGCGAATCTTCATATGGTTCTGAAGGATGATCGTCAGCGTGCCGGCCAGGCCGCGAGTCAGCGAGAGGATGTCTTTAAACGGTGGTTTTTCCAGGTCGGAGATGGCCACCAGCCCGACCGCTGCTTTTGAGTGTCCCAGCGGTGCGGTGGCCAGAAAGGACAGGCGGTTCATGCGCGCCGTGCGGTGCAGACTGCTCAGGGTGCGCATATCCTGCTGCCACAGGTGCGGGCGGCGCAGGCTGGTCAGGTCCTGCGGGGGAAGGTAGCGGGGGAAGAACTCCACCGGGCCGATGCTGGCACACAGTTCCAGGCCGGGCTGCGACTCATCGGCGCGGTAAACAGCCAGAATGTTCACGCCCAGCAGGTCTCGACCGGCCTCGAGGGCGAGGTGCAGGGCGGTTTCCAGCTCTGCGTTGTATGCAGCATTCGCCAGGTTGTAGAGATTATCCCAGAACTTGTTCAGGCGTTCATTCTCGCTGGTCGGGCTGTCGATGTCATCGAGCTCTTCGATGGTCACCAGCGCCCGGCTGCTGCCGCTGTTCAACGGAGAAACGGTCACACGGGCGTAGCCGCTGCGACCGTTCAGGCCTCTGAATTCAATGAATTCAAGTTTTTCGTTCCCTTTTTCGGCCCAGCTGGGGAAGAGCCTGTCCAGTGGAATGCTGGTCAGGGCATCCGGTTCCAGTTGAAATGTTTCATTCGCCTTTGCATTGGACAGGAGGAGACGCCGGGAGGACAGGTCCACCAGCAGGGCTGCCTGAGGCAGCACGTTGAGGACAACCTGAAGTTCGGACAGCTCCAGTTTAGGGCGACGCCCCAGGCTTGAGATCGAAAAGGGAAGCATAAAATCGGGTTTCAGTGGACCGCTGCCTGGCGGTAGCGAGCCGGTAAGATGCCTTCCATAGAGCGGTACTTCGCCACAGTCCGGCGGGCCACATCGTAACCTTTCTTCCTTAATATATCGCGTATCTGCGTGTCGCTGAGCGGTTTCTTCTCGCTTTCAATGATCTCACGCACCACGGTGCGGATGTGCAGGCTGCGGTCAAACATTTTTGCCAGCGGGATGATGCGTCCATTGGGAAGCTGGACGCTCTTTCCGGAGACCGCACGCGAGATGGTCGATTCGTGAACATCCAGCTCCTGGGCAAGCTGCGCCCGGGTAACCGGGTTGAGGCAGGCATCGCCGTGCAGGATGAAATCGCGCTGGAGAACGGCCAGCCGCTTCATCAGGCGCACCAGGGTGTTGTCGCGCTGCTGCAGGCATTTGACAAGCAGGTTGGCCTGCTCCAGGTCGGCCTGCCACTGGCTCACTTTGTCGGGCGGGGCCTCCGCCAGTGCTTCCCGGAAAAGCGGGTTGACCCGCAGCCGGCCAGCGTACGGCGAGATGACCTCTACCACCAGCGGCGAATCGGGGGTGTTGTGCAGGCGGCTGATGACGATGTCGGGCTCATAATAGGTATTGGGAGAAGATTCGGTGGTGTGGCTCTCTCCCCAGTGGGCGCGACCCGGATACGGGTTCAGGTTGTCGCTGATGAAACGCGCAATTTCCTGCGCTTCTGCTGCGGATACTTTCAACAGGCGGCCCAGTTCCGGGTACGAACGCCGGCTGAGCATCTCCATCCCCTCTTCAATGGCTTTGAAAGCCAGTGGGGGGACAGGACGAGTCTCAGAGAGTACCTGCAGCTGGACGAGCAGCGCTTCCTGCGGGCTCGCCGATCCAACCCCTACCGGGTCCGCCCTCTGGATCAGCTGCAGGACCTTTTGCACGCGGGATGGCAGCACGTGGTGATAGCGGGCAATTTCGACCAGCGGCGTCCGCAGCAGACCGTCGTCATCCAGGCAGGTCAATATATGAGCAGCGATGGGCCGGTCTTCGGCAGCCAGCTCTGCCGCAATCTGTTTGAGCACGTGAACGGGCAGTGTTTCTGATTCGGCCACCCACTCGGTGTCCGGTGAATCTTCCACGCTGGAGCGGCTTCCCTGGTAGTTGTGGAAGTACTCACGCGGTGAGACGTACACCACAGGCTGTTCGCCGGAGACATCAACCGGGCGGGTGCAGATGGGACAAACACTGGATGGGGGCAGGCGCCGCCGGCACGTGGGGCAGCGCTGGACCTCATCGTATTCAAGTGCCGGGTTGGAGGATAAGGCAGCCTCGATCTTCTGACTGAGCTCGAAGGAGTTCAGTTCGAGCAGAGTCATGGTCTGCGCCAGATGAGCTGTGGTTAGCGGACGTAGTGCAGGCTTTTGTGTTTGAAGCAGCATATGACCATCCAGGAAGTTATCTTTAATTATACGCTGTTGCAAGTTGTGTGCCAAATGAAAAACCTGCCTTGCCAATCTGTTAATGCCCTTTCCGTGTACAAAAACATGCTGATCGTCTATCCTGAACGTGACTTTGATTATCAACACGCTGCGCTGGAAGTGTTAAAATGAGAAACAGATGAACCCTGGATTAAGACCATAGGAACCCAGACACCCATGCTACGATCATTTCTGATTTATCTGTCCAAAGCCGCCTGGGCGCGGCACGCCGTCACCCGCTGGCCCGTCGCCTGGCGCGCGGCCTCACGCTTCATTGCCGGGGAAAAGCTGGCGGATGGAATTCGCGTGGTGCAGTCACTGAACGAGCGAGGGATCCTTGCAACCCTTGACCACCTCGGCGAGCACACCACCACCAGGGAAGAAGCCGTCCAGGCGACTCAGGCCATCCTTGAAATGCTGGATGCCATTCAGAAGTCTGGTGTGCGCGCAAACGTCTCCCTGAAGCTGACCCAGCTCGGGCTGGCACTGGATCCCGATTTTTGTGCCGACCAGCTGCAGCGCATCCTCACCTATGCCCGCGAGCGCGATAATTTCGTGCGCATCGATATGGAGGAAGCAACCTGGACGGATATCACCCTGGAGATCTACCAGCGTATGCGTGATGTCTACCACCTGGACAATACAGGGGTGGTCATTCAGGCCTACCTGTTCCGCAGCGAAGAGGATGTGCGCCGCATTGCCGGATCCGGCGGGCGAATACGCCTGTGCAAAGGGGCCTACAAAGAACCTCCCGAGATCGCCTACCCCAGAAAACAGGATGTGGATGCGAACTACGACCGTCTGGCGGAAATCATCATGGAGGCTGATGCGCGCAGCGGCGAAGACACAGAACGCCCCGACTGAAAATTCCCGCCCATTCCGGCCATTGCCACCCACGACCCGAAGCGCATCGAACATGCAAAAAACGCTGCCCGGCGGATTGGCCTGCCCAATAACGCCGTTGAGTTTCAGATGCTGTACGGCATCCGTCGTGATCTGCAGGAAGAACTGGTCAGAGAAGGCTATCCGGTGCGCGTTTATGTTCCTTACGGCAGGGAATGGTACCCCTATTACGTCCGCCGCCTGGCGGAGCGGCCTGCCAATCTGTGGTTCTTCATCACCAACTTCTTCCGTAAATAAAAATTGGCTGCCTGCTGTAAACAGGGACTGGCAGCGTGCTCACGCGGTCAGCCCCTGATGCTTTTAATTCCTGCATTCTTTTCTCGTTGGGCGGTCTGCGACAGGATATGGTACACTGATACATCTGAACAGGTTTTCAAAAGTCAGGTGGTGTATCATGCCGTTATCGCCGGGTCAAATCCAGGTTGTCGATGAGCAGACAGCAGCATATATCGCGGAGCTCTTTCGTGCCTTCAGCGATCCCACGCGTGTGCGCCTGATCTCCGCCATGGTATCCGGAGAGCAGAGCGTGGGCGCGCTGGCCCAGGCGATCCAGTTGAGCGAGTCGGCCGTCTCTCACCAGCTGCGGGTGCTGCGCCAGCTGCGTCTGGTGCGGGCGCGCAAAGCCGGCCGCCAGGTGTTTTACTCCCTCCTGGATGAGCACGTGCGCGATCTTTACCTGCGCGGTCTCGAGCACGTCCTCGACAGCTGATTCCTCGACAGATGATTCATGGTATGATGCACATCGAACAGGGGAAAACCAGGCCTTCCATGATGGATGCAAAAGGGTGGAGGCTGAAAATCAAATCCATTTACGAGGAGAATAATGGCCAAGAAACGCAGAACTCGTTCCCGCTCTCCCTGGCCGCTGGTTCTAATGCTGCTGGGTATCGCCCTGGTTGCCAGCGCAGTCATCTGGTTAGCTTCGTTAAACCAGTCTACGCAGGTAGCGGCAGGGCCGACCGATCCGGCGGAGCAGATTATTCCCTTCCCAAATATTGAGCGAGTATCCCTGCAGGACGCCTACCAGGCTTATCAGGATGGGAGCGCGGTTTTCGTGGATGTGCGCGGTGATCCATTCTATTTCCAGGCGCACATCCCGGGTGCGTTGAACATCCCGTTGAACGACCTTCCGGACCGCATCCAGGAACTGGATCCATCTGCCTGGATCATCACCTACTGTACCTGACCGGCGGAAGAATCGAGCGCCCGTGCGGCGCAGTATCTTGTCGATCAGGGATTTACGAATGTAACACCGTTGCTGGGGGGCCTGGGAGCCTGGTCACAGGCAGGCTACCCGCTGGAACAGGAGCAGTAAGCCAATGGCAGAAACCGGACCCTATCTGGCAGAACGCCTGCGTGTGGAGGGGGAGAAGTCCGTCCGCTTTTTTGAAGAACTGGCGCCGGAAGATTGGGGGCGAACCATTTATACCGAAGGCTCGCGCTGGTCGGTGCGCGACATCGTGGCCCATTTTGTCGCTGCGGAGTATGCCTTCACCCTGCTGATAGATAATATCCTGCAGGGCGGGTCCGGTTCGCCAGAAGACCTGGACCTTAATGAGTACAACGAGCGGCGGGTGGCAAAACTGAACGCCGATTCCGTTCCGGAGCTGCTGGCGAAATTTTCCCAGTACCGGAATGCAAATGCGCAGCGGGTGGAGAGCCTCTCCGCTGCGGACCTGGAGCGCCGTGGCCGGCACCCTTTCCTGGGGGTTGCGCCGCTGGTGGATATCATCAAGTTAATCTACCGTCACAACCAGATCCACCAGCGAGAGATCCGCCAGGCGCTGGCCCCGGCGATGAATTCGATTGAGGACGGCACCACCCCGACATGAAGAATTTTCAGCTCTTTATCCGCCTGGCGCGCCCTCTTTTCCTCCTGGGTGGGATCCTGCTCTATGCCCTGGGGGTGGGAATTGCCCGCTACCTGGGGCAGGAGATCGACTGGTCCCTGTACCTGCTCGGGCAGGCCTGGGTGACAATATTACAATTGAGCACCCATTTCTTTAATGAGTATTATAATGGACCTGAAGACCTGGATAATCCCAACCGCACCCCGTTCACAGGAGGCAGCGGCACGATCGGGCCCGGCAAGCTGCCGCGCAGCACAGCGCTGATTGCTGGCCTGGCCTGCCTGGCTGTGCTGACATCCCTCACCGTTTTAATGATGGCGAGCACAGATCTGCCCCCGGCTGCCTACCTGATCATGGTGCTGGCTTTCCTGGGTTCTTTTTTCTATTCAGCGCCGCCGGTTAGCCTGGAAAGATCCGGATATGGGGAGCTGACCACGTCGATCCTGGTGGCATTCTTTGTGCCGGCATTCGGTTTTATCCTCCAGTATGGAGAATTCCACCGCCTGCTGGCGATGAGCACCTTTCCATTGACCGTGCTGCACCTTGCCATGCTGATCTCGTTTGAGTTTCCGGATTACGCCACCGATATGAAGCACGAGAAGAGGACCCTTCTGGTGCGCGTGGGGTGGCAGAGCGGCATGGTGCTGCACAACCTGCTGATCCTGACCGCCTTCCTGCTCCTGGCGCTCGCGGCAGTCTTCGGCCTGCCCTGGTTCATCGCGCTGCCGGCCTTCCTTCCCATGCCTCTGGGGCTGCTCCAGATCTGGCAAATGCGGCGGATTGCGGATGGGATGAAGCCAAACTGGACTGCATTGACGCTCAACGCGCTGGCCCTTTTTGCGGCCTGCGCCTACATGATCACATTTTCCTACTGGATGAATTGAGTGTATGCCTGAGTTCCTTGAACTGCTGCCTCCCCGGGATGCCCTGGCTCGCTGGATGAGCAGCCTGTCTTTTTCCATTGAAAGTGAAGAAATTGAGACCACTGCCGCCCTGGGGCGGGTTACGTCTCAGGCGGTGGTTGCTGCCGAACCCCTGCCCGCATTTCCACGCTCGACTGTGGATGGTTATGCCGTAAAGGCCGCGGATACGTACGGCGCCAGCGACGCCCTCCCGGCGTATCTGCAGCTCATCGGTGAGGTGCCCATGGGGGCTGCGCCGGAGATCACGCTGGGGCCGGCCCAGTGCGCCCTGATTCACACCGGCGGTATGCTCCCACAAGGCGCCGATGCGGTCGTGATGCTGGAATACACGCAGACCACCGGAAGGAATGAGATCGAGGTGCTGCGGGCGGCTGCCGTCGGTGAAAATGTGTTGAAAGTGGGTGAGGACGTTGATGCCGGCGAGGTAGTGATCCCGGCTGGTACCCGCCTGCGCGCTGCAGAGATCGGCGGTCTGATGGCCCTGGGCTTCACACGTGTGCGCGTGGCGCCCCGTCCTCGGGTGGGGATCATCTCCAGCGGCGACGAGGTGGTCACGCCCGGGCAGGCGGTCCTTCCTGGTCAGGTGCGCGACGTGAACACGTACACCCTGAGCGCACTGGTGGAGCACAACGGGGGCATCCCGGTCTGCTACGGGATTACACCAGACCGGGAGGAAGCGCTGTACAGTAAGGCGCGCCAGGCGCTGGATGAATGCGATGTGGTGGTCATCAGTGCCGGCTCGTCTGCCAGCACGCGCGATCTGACCGCACGGGTGATCAACCGGCTGGGAGAACCAGGCGTCCTGGTACACGGTGTTAACGTGCGGCCGGGCAAACCCAGCATCCTGGCGGTATGTGATGGAAAAGCCGCCATCGGCCTGCCCGGGAACCCGGTCAGTGCTCTGGTTATCGCCCGGCTGTTTCTCAGCCCGCTGCTGCTGGCACTGCAGGGTCAGCAGGTGCGCCAGGAACCGGTGCGCCTGAAGGCCCGGCTGACCCTGAACATCGCTTCGCAGGCCGGTCGCGAAGACTGGGTACCTGTGCGGCTGGAGAAAGACTGTTCAGATGGAGAGGCGATCTACCGGGCGGAACCGGTGTTCGGAAAATCCAATCTGATTTTCACGCTCGCGCGCGCCGACGGCCTGCTGCGCATCCCGCCGGAGGCTAACGGAGTGAGCGCCGGCGAAGTTGTGGAAGTTGAGCTGCTTGAGTAATGGCGCTAACCCTCTCTGTACTGCCGGATCGCTTCGCCATCTGTCACATGTCTTCCGATGCGGTTCTGCCTGATTGGGCGCTGGCGCCACCGTTCGCCGCTGCTGTACGCACGGCCGATGAGTTGAGCCTTGTGTGCGTCGAGGCGCTGGTCCCACAGCAGGTCCAGGCGGAACGGGGCTGGCGGGCGATTAAGGTTCAGGGACCGCTGGATTTTGCCCTCACCGGGGTGCTCTCTTCACTGGCGGCGCCGCTGGCCCAGGCCCGGATCAGCATTTTTGCCATTTCCACATTCGAGACCGATTATCTGCTGGTGAAGGAAGCCACCCTGGAAAGAGCCTTAGCGGTGCTCAGTCATGCCGGTCACCGGATCGCACGCGCCGGTTAACCTCACCGCCGGCAGTCACCTGATGCACCGAACTCAAACGTCAGAATTTGCGGTCTCACTGCTCCGCATTATTGAAAAAGCATAAAGACCCACCACCAAAAACGGAATTTACAAAATGAGCGACGTTTATTTACACGATATTCCCCTGGAAGAAGCCCAGCAGCGGATGGAAAAGGCCCTCCGGGATGCAGGGCGCCTGGGGGTGTTGGGGATTGAGGAGATCCCGCTGGACGAACACGCCCTGGGGAGGGTGCTGGCCGAACCGGTGCAGGCCCTGATATCGTCGCCTCACTACCACGCCTCAGCGATGGACGGTTTTGCCGTACGGGCGGAGGATACGGAAGATGCTGAACTGAACAATCCGGTGGTCCTTAAAGTGCGGCCGCCGCTGGGGGCGCAGGATGTGCAGGAACCCCCCGCTGCGGACGGAAAGGAAGAAGCCGGATGGGCTTATTATGTGGATACAGGAGATCCGGTGCCGCTGTGGGCTGACGCCGTGATCCCGATTGAAAACGTGGAGCCGCTGGATGAGCAGGGAGGCATCAGTGCCCAGGCACGCCGCCCGGCAGCCATCCGCATTCGCGCAGCCGTGCCGCCCTGGAGCCATATCCGCCCCATCGGAGAGGATATGGTTGCCACCCAGCTGGTGCTGCCTGCGGGCCATAAGCTGAGGCCGGTGGACCTGGGAGCGATTGCCGGCTGCGGCCACAGCACGGTGCGTGTAGCAAAACGTCCGCGGGTAGCCATTCTGCCGACCGGGACGGAGCTTGTTCCGGTCGGGCAGCCGGTGCGCCCCGGCGATATCATTGAATACAACAGCCTGGTGCTGGCAGCCCAGGTCATCAGCTGGGGCGGGCAGGCGGACCGCTTCCCAATCACCCCGGATGTGTTTGAACAGATCCGCGACCGGGTGGCAGAGGCGGCCAGAGACCATGACCTGGTGCTGTTAAACGCAGGGTCCTCCGCCGGATCTGAGGATTTTTCTGCCCGGGTGGTGTCCTCTCTGGGCGAGCTGCTGGTGCACGGCGTGGCCGTCCGTCCTGGCCACCCGGTGATTCTGGGGATGATCCATTCCCCCTGCGATGGTGATCCACAGCGAAAAGTACCGGTGATTGGCGTCCCGGGCTATCCGGTCTCGGCGGCATTGACGGCGGAGATCTTCGTCCAGCCGCTCCTGGCACGCTGGCTGGGCCTGCCGGAACAGGAGGACGAGACCGTTGTGGCCCAACTGACCCGCAAAGTCACTTCTCCGGCTGGCGATGTGGATTATCTGCGGGTGGCGGTGGGCCAGGTGGGCGATAAACTGCTGGCTGCGCCGCTGTCACGCGGCTCCGGGGTGATTACCTCGCTGGTACGCGCCGATGGAATTGCCATCCTGCCGGCCGGCGTGCAGGGCCTCCCAGCAGGTGCACCGGTCGAAGTGCACCTTTACCGCTCGCGGGCAGACCTCAAGCGCACGATCTTTGCGATCGGATCGCATGACATCACCCTGGACCTGATGGCGCAGCGTCTGGCCGTGCACGGCCGCCGCCTGGCTTCTGCCAATGTGGGCAGCCAGGGCGGGCTGGTTGCCCTGCGCAGGGGTGAGGCGCATCTGGCCGGATCTCATCTGCTGGATCCCGAAAGCGGTGAATACAACCTGACCTATATCCGGCAGTATCTGCCGGATACCCCCGTGCGGGTGGTGTCTCTGGTGGGGAGAGAGCAGGGGCTGCTGGTGCCCCGGGGAAACCCCAAAGGGATCCGCTCCATCGAGGATCTGGTCCGCCCGGATGTGACCTTTGTGAACCGGCAGCGCGGCGCGGGGACGCGTGTGCTGCTCGATTATCACCTGGGCCTGCTGGGAATGGACCCCCGGCAGGTGCGGGGTTACGAACGCGAAGAGTACACCCACCTGGCCGTTGCCGCCGCCGTCTCCTCGGGGCGGGCAGACACCGGCCTGGGAATCGCCGCAGCTGCCCAGGCGCTGGACCTGGATTTTGTGCCCCTCTTTCAGGAACGATATGACCTGGTTATTCCGGTAGAATACTATTCCAGCGACCTGCTGGCGCCGCTGCTCGAGCTGCTTCACGACCCGGAGTTTCGTGAAGCCGTGGCAGCACTGCCGGGCTATGATGTCAGCCAGATGGGAAATGTGGTCGTCTGATACAATAATGATGTGACGAAAGGAGGGAATTACAATGCCGCTTCAAGCTGGAATTCCGGCCCCGGATTTCACCCTCAAGGATGAAACAGGAACGGAGCGCCGACTGTCTGATTACCGGGGTAAACCGGTGGTCCTTTACTTCTATCCGAAGGATGACACCCCGGGCTGTACCACAGAAGCATGCCGGTTTCGTGATGATTACAGCGCTTACCAGGATGCTGGTGTAACCATTTTAGGGGTCAGCCCCGATACACCGAAAAGCCATGCGAAATTTAAGGAGAAGTACCAGCTGCCCTTCACACTGCTGGCCGATGAGGGCCATACCGTAGCAGACATGTATGGTGTATGGGGACCGAAGAAGTTTATGGGCAGGGAGTATGATGGCGTGCTGCGCACGACTTTCCTCATCGACCCAGACGGCAACATTGCACGCGTCTTTGAGAACGTGAAACCGGCCGATCACAGCCGGGAAATTCTGGAAGCCCTGCAGCAGGTATGAGGAATAACTGGCCCGTCCGTGTTGGCGTGATGAGGTCAGTACATAGATAAAAAAACAGCTGCGAGCGGTCTTGTATGCCGCTCGCAGCTGTTTTAAGTTTCGACCATGTGGGCCAGGATCATATTGTGGGCCATGTGCGCTTTGTCGGCCCCCCGGAACTCAAACTCGTGGTCTCCCCGGCAGGTGTTGATGATCAGCTTGCTGCTGGCAAAGAAGCCTCTGCCGGTGAGGATCCCGCTCTCGTCCTCTGCCGCCAGGCTGATGATGCGAGAATTCGGAATCGAGACAACAGCTTTCATCCGGCGCAGAAACACCTTGTCATAAAAAATGATGCGGTGCGAGGTGACCCCTAAAAAGCCTGTCCCGCTGCCTTTCATATCGAAAACAGCCTCCACTTTTTCTCCCGGGAGCAGGGAAGCCTGTATTTTATCGAGCTGGTCTTTGAGATCGTAAATTACCTCGGCCATAGGTGCAAATCCTTTCATATCGCGGGCGAAGCGTTCAAATCCTGCTGCCAGTATGTACGCCTGGAGGGTGAAAAAGTTTCCGGCGGATGCCAGCAGCGGGTTAGAGGGCAGTAACCACAACCGGTTTTCCGCGGGTCACGATGATCGTATGCTCATATTGAGCGGAGAGGCTGCCGTCCGGGGTGCGCAGTGTCCAGCCATCCGCGGCTGTGACCACATGGTTGGCACCGGTGGACAGGAACGGCTCGACGGTGATCACCATCCCCTCGACCAGCTGGCGGCGGTCCAGCCGGTTGTAGTAATTGGGGACGTGGCGCGGCTCTTCGTGGATACTGCGGCCGACGCCGTGGCCGTTGAGATCGCGCAGGATGGAAAACCCGCTGCGCAGGGCCTCTTCCTCGACGGCTTTTCCGATCACGTTCAGCGGCAGGCCGGCCTTTACCGCGGCAATCGCTCTGAGCATGGCGTTTTTTGTGCTGCGGCACAGCTTCTGCTGCACACGCCCGACCGGAGGAACCGGGATGGTCTCCGCAGTATCGGCAAAATAGCCGTCCAGTTCAGCGGAAATATCGATGTTCACCAGATCGCCGGGTTGAATCACGCGCTCCCCGGGGATGCCGTGGGCGGCCTCGTCATTGATGCTGATGCAGGTGGTCCCGGGGAATCCGTACACCAGAACCGGCGCCGAGCGTGCACCGTACTGCTGCAGGAATTGGGCGCCAATTTCATCCAGCTCGCGAGTGCTGATGCCCGGGCGGACGTGTTTTTTCATCTCCTGCAGCACCAGGGCGACAATCCTGCCGATGCGTTTCAAGCCTTTGATATCCTGATCGCTGTCAACCGTCATTCAATATGCCTCCTGCTTCCGGCCGCAGCTGTTCAATGATGGGCTGCACACCCTGCAGCCAGCGCTGATGCCAGAATATACGGAAATTCTACTCCAAAGCCGTGGGGGTAGGGAAATCCCTTAAGCGGAAAAAGGGGGATATCCCTTAGGGATTTGGGAAGGTTCCCCATTGAATTCGCCTCCTGACATCTATATAGTTATATGCGTCTGGGAGTTGTCCGCTTTGTGTGCTGCACGAGACGAGACAAATCCCGATCCCTTTCAGGGGACAACTTTTATCGGTAGTTGATGGAGAGAAGATATGAAAAGGAGAGAGATCGGTATGCGCAAGAAACTCGTAACTTTCCTGTCACTGCTGGCGGTGTTCACGCTGGCACTGGCCGCCTGTGCTCCCGGAGGAGAAGAAGGCGGAACCCCTGGCGCAGGCGGGACAGTTCTCCCGGGTACTGATTTTCTGGAGACGCCCGAAGAGACGCTGACTGTCCCGACCGAACCGGCGTTAACCGAACCGGTGGAGACTGAACCCCTGGCCACCGAGCCGGTTATAACGGAACCGGTGGCGACGGAGCCAGAGAGTGTGCCCGGCACGGGTGGTTTGAACCCTGCTCTGGTGTCGAATTTGCTCGAGTTCGACATCTGTGATACCAGCGACCAGCAGCTTGCCAGCGTCAATGACCTGGTGCTGGACTTCAGCCAGGACAGCGCTGACATGACCGGCACGACCACCAGCTCGATTGGTAAGGGTCAGGTGACCTACCTGGTTGCTGGTGCAGGCGGTCTCCTGGGGATTGGTGAACGCGATATCCTCATCCCCTGGGACGAGGTAGAGATCAGCCGGCCAGATATGACCACCGGCGATGCGGCTGCCTGTGTGGTGGTAAACGTGCCGCAGGAAGCTTTTAATGAAGTCCCTGAGGTTGACCTTGCGAGCATTGATCTCGAAGATGAAACCTGGGATGACGAACTGAGCGCTTACTGGGAAGGCCAGACGTCCGGCGCAGGGGATCTGGGCACTGCCATGGTTACGGAAAGCGTTGAAAGTGTTGACGGTACGCCCGCCGCTACCGAACCGGTGATGACCGAAGCCATCGAGACCCCCGAACCCACCGGCACGACCGGCATGGATGAAGGGACCCCTGGAGCCGCAGGTACGGAAGGTGAGATCCCTGGCGGTACGCTCGAACGGGCTTTCCTGGCGTCTGAGCTGATGGGCACCAGCGTGCAGGGAATCAACGGCGAGGACCTGGGCGCTGTTGAAGACGTGATAATCGATGTCGAAGACGGCAGAATCCTCTATCTGCTGCTCTCGGGTGGTGAGCTGGATCTGGGCGGCGATCTGCTGCCTGTCCCGGTGAACATCCTCAATGAGGGCGCCGAAGAAGGCGTACTGCAGCTTCCCACCGATGTCACCCGGCTTGAAGGCGTTCCCACCGTCTCCATCGATGAGCTGATGGCCACGACAGAGACCGGCTGGGATCGGGGAATCCAGGACTTCTGGAACAATCTCTTCGCCCCTGGGACCACTGCTCCAGAGGACAGTATGGATACCGCTACGGAAACGGTTGAGCCATCTGGATAAGCGCAGGATCGCATAGCCTCCTCTAAAGAGTTGTAACGCGCAGTCTCCCACTCGATGTTGGAGTGGGAGGCTGTCTGATTTTTAACGAAATTCTGCCGGTTCTGGAGTGCGTTAGCCGGGCACAGCTACCTGCGGCAGGTCCTTCAGGGACTGTTCAAGCTTCTCCTGCGGAATGGTGTAGTTCTCAAGCTGTCCGCTGAAATAAGCCTGATACGCCATCATGTCGAAGTTGCCGTGGCCCGACAGATTGAACAGGATGACCCGCTTTTCTCCCTTTTCACGTGCATCCAGCGCCTCATCAATGGCCGCCCGAATGGCATGCGCGCTCTCTGGGGCTGGGATGATCCCCTCGGTGCGGGCGAACTGGACCGCCGCGGCGAAGGTTTCCTTCTGCGGCACGGCTACCGCTTCAAGATAACCGGCGTCGTACAGGGCGCACAGGCTGGGGGCCATGCCGTGATAGCGCAGACCGCCTGCGTGGATAGGCGGGGGTACGAAATCATGCCCCAGGGTGTGCATCTTGACGATGGGGGCCATCTTGGCGGTGTCGCCGTAATCAAAGGTGTAAACGCCCCGGGTCAGCGAAGGGGCTGCCTGTGGTTCGACGGCGACCAGGCGCGTGCGCTGTCCCTCGCGCAGGTTCTGACGGAGGAACGGGTAAGCAATACCGGCAAAGTTGGAGCCCCCGCCGACGCAGCCGATGACAACATCCGGGTATTCACCCGCCATATCCATCTGCTTCAGCGCTTCTTCGCCGATCACGGTCTGGTGCGTGAGAACATGGTTGAGCACCGAGCCCAGGCTGTACTTCTTCCTGCCGTTCGAGGTTGCAGCCATTTCCACCGCTTCTGAGATGGCGATCCCCAGAGAGCCGGGGCTGTCCGGGTTTTCTGCCAGGATGGATCGACCAAACTGGGTGCGGTCTGTGGGGCTGGCAAAAACCTGGGCGCCAAAGGTCTCCATCAGCATGCGGCGGTAGGGTTTCTGCTGGTAAGAGACCTTGACCATGTAAACTTCCAGGTCCAGGTCGAAGAAGTTGCAGGCCATTGAAAGCGCGGAGCCCCACTGGCCGGCGCCTGTTTCAGTGGTCAGTGCCTTTACGCCGGCTGCTTTGTTGTAGAAGGCCTGGGCGACAGCGGTGTTGGGCTTGTGGCTGCCGACCGGGGATACGCCTTCGTTTTTGTAGTATATGTGCGCCGGGGTTCCCAGGGCTTTTTCCAGCCGGTGGGCGCGAATCAGGGGCGTCGGCCGCCAGAGCTTGTAAATTTCACGCACCTCATCCGGGATCGGAATGAAGCGTTCTGTGCTGACCTCCTGCAGGATGATTTCCATCGGAAAGATCACCGACAGGAAATCGGGAGTCACCGGTTCTCTGGTCTGCGGGTGGAGCACCGGCGCCGGCGGTACGGGGCTGTCGGCGTTGATGTTGTACCATTCGCGGGGGATGTCCGCTTCACTGAGTAGAAAACGAGTCTGGTCGGTCAT
Organism: Chloroflexota bacterium; assembly: GCA_012516075.1. Lineage (GTDB taxonomy): Bacteria > Chloroflexota > Anaerolineae > Anaerolineales > UBA4823 > JAAYXE01. The sequence continues at coordinate 36,460 of JAAYXE010000037.1, forward strand.
GGTGTAAACCTCCTCCTTTTTGTTATCTTCGTTATCTCTGGCTGGTGAGTTTTTCACTGGCAAGCAGCCCCATGCGGGTCATGACTTCGGCAAGGGTTTCTTCCGCCAGGGGACGGGCGCGTTCTGTACCTTCGTGCAGGATGTCCCTCAGATCGTCCGGATGGGCGATCAGTTCAGCACGCTTCTGCCGGATAGGCGCCAGGTATTCGTTCAACGCTTCCGCCAGCCGGCGCTTGACCTCCACATCGCCGATCCTTCCCTGACGGTAGCGCTCTTTGAACTCCTCCACCTGGGCCTTATCCGGATTGAAGATATCGTGGTAGGCAAATACGGGATTCCCTTCCACATGCCCGGGATCGGTGGCGTGGATACGAGTCGGATCGGTGTACATGTTCATGACCTTACGGGTGGTCTCTTCCGGGCTGTCCTTGAGCAGGATGGTGTTCCCGTACGAGCTGTGCATGGTGCGGTTGTCCGTTCCGGGCAGACGCGGGGTGGTGGAGAGCAGCCCTTCGGGCTCCGGAAAAGTCTCTCCATAGAGCTGGTTGAAGCGCCGGGCGATCTCGCGGGTCAGCTCAATATGGGGAAGCTGATCTTCACCTACGGGAACCACGTCCGCTTTGTAGATCAGGATATCTGCAGCCTGCAGCACCGGGTAGGTCAGCAGGCCCAGAGAGGGGGTAAGGTTCAACTGCTGGGTTTGCTCTTTATAGGTGGGCACACGGTTGAGACGTGCCACAGTGACCAGCATGCTGAACAGCAGAGAGAGCTGCGCATGGGCGGGCACCCTCGACTGCTGCACGATGACAGATTTCTGGGGGTCAATTCCAGAGGCTATCCAATCTGCGAGCACTTCCAGGATGTTGTTCTGGATTCTCTCCGGGTGCTCGTAATCGGTCGTCAGCACATGCAGATCGGCGATGAGAAAATAGCAGTCGTAAATATCCTGCAGCTGGCGCCAGTTTTCCAGCGTGCCGACCAGGTGACCGATGTGACGCGGTCCGGTGACCCGGTGTCCGGTAAGGATGCGCCCTTTTTTATCTGTCATAATCACCTCCTGCATTTCATCTCTTCGTCGTTTCCGGCGAGCTCGCCAGAACGAAAAGGAGCAATTTAAACAAAAACGCGTTCATCCAATCTCAGGGACGAACGCTGTTGATGCTTTCTGCATCCGGTCCGCGGTGCCACCCCGCTTAGGCTGGCATCGATTCAGGTCCAGTAAACGAAAAACCCGCCGGTGATGCGACGGGAAGGTAAATGCCAGCCTCACTCTGCAGGTACGCTCCATTTCGTAAATGGAGGATACCTTTTGCCCTGATAACGGTGGCAGCTCCGGCTCAGGCTACTCCCGGTGGTGTACTGCACCAGTTTCGCCCTGCTACTCCGAGGTCCATTCCCCGCCGGCGTACGTGTGAGACTCTCACCTTGCTCTCACTCTCTGTAACGCCGTTTCGACGAGTACTCGTCCTCTTCACAGTATTTCACGATTCGATTGGTCTGATTATATGGAAGGGCGCCGTGATTGTCAAGCCCTCATTCAGAACGAAAGGCGTTCAACGCACCCGTTCCAGCAGCCGGAAAGTAAACGGATATTCGTTCTGCTCGTCGGCTGTCTGCATCACCCGCTCAACCTCACGCCAGTTCTCTTCATCCCACTCGGGGAAAAACACATCCGCCGGCCGGGTGACGTGCACGCTGGTCAGATACAGGCGGTCAGCCAGCGGGAGTACTTTCGCAAAAATTTCTCCTCCACCGATGATGAAGGCTTCTGTTTCTCCGTTCGCACGTGCCAGCTCGAGGGCGGCTTCGATAGATCCGACCACATAACAGTGCGGCGGGCTGCACTCAGCAGGCCGGTAGGCCGGGCTGCGCGTGATGATCACCGTCGTGCGGCCGGGAAGCACCCGCCCGATGGACTCGTAGGTTTTGCGCCCCATGAGGATATGGTGTCCCATGGTCAGCGATTTAAAGCGCTTCAGATCGGCAGAAAGGCGCCACGGCAGGCTGCCCTGCCACCCGATCCCTCCATGTTCATCAACGGCTGCGATGATTGAGATGAGCATCGTTCACACAGCGACCGGTGCTTTGATGTGCGGGTGGGCCTGGTAGTTGAGCAGCTCGATATCTTCGTACTGGAAATCGAATATCGATTTCACCTCTGGATTGAGGCGCAGCTGGGGCGGCGGGTAGGGTGTGCGCGTGCACTGCAGGCGGGCCTGCTCCAGATGGTTGTTGTAAAGGTGCGCATCGCCCAGGGTGTGGATAATCTCGCCGGGCTCAAGCCCGCAGACATGAGCCATCATATGGGTGAGCAGGGCATATGAGGCGATGTTGAACGGCACACCCAGGAAAACATCGGCGGAGCGCTGGTAGAGCTGGCAGGACAGGCGTCCTTCAGCCACATAGAACTGGAAGAGCACATGACAGGGCGGCAGAGCCATCTGCTCGATCTCGCCCACGTTCCAGGCGCTGACGATCAGACGGCGGGAATCGGGGTTCTTTTTGATCATTTCAACCACCTGGGCGATCTGGTCAACCGTACCCCCATCCGCAGTGCGCCAGGAGCGCCACTGGCGGCCGTAAACCGGACCCAGATCGCCGTTCTCATCAGCCCACTCGTTCCAGATGCTTACCCCGTGCTTCTGCAGGTAGCCAATATTGGTGTCTCCCCGTAAAAACCAGAGCAGTTCGTAGATAATGGATTTGAGATGCAGTTTTTTGGTGGTAACTAAGGGAAACCCCTCCCGCAGGTCGAAGCGCATCTGGTAGCCGAACACCGAGCGGGTTCCGGTGCCGGTGCGGTCCATTTTCTCTACCCCGTGATCCAGTATATGCTGCATTAAGTCCAGATACGGTCTCATCCCTGCGCCTCCTCACGGTGGTTGTTTCGCCTGCATTTGCCGAATTATACCCCGAGGCCGGCAGGGTTTACCGGCGGGGATTTTCTGTGTTCTTCAGTATAATTTGGGCATCTTCGCACCACCAGGGAAGCAGGGATGAATTCACGCCTTATTTTGTGGGAAGCTCTCGTTGAAGCGTACGACAATTTCTACAGCCTGATGTTAATCAATGTGCTGTGGTTTCTGGTTACGCTGCCGCTGGTCACCGCGCCGGCTGCGGCCGCCGGGCTGTACTACAGCACCAACCATCTCGCCCACCATGGATCCTTTTCGTGGCGGATATTTTTTGAAGGATTCCGCAAACATTTCTGGCTGGGCTGGCGCTGGGCGCTGGTTAATCTGTTCGTGCTTGTTGTCCTGGCGGCGAATTTCATTTTTTACGGCGGCTTCGAAGGGGACTGGACCACGCTGGTGCGCGGTGGTGTCATCTGGCTGGTGATCCTGTGGCTGCTGCTGCAGCTCTACACCTTTCCACTGCTCCTCGAACAGGTCGACCGCCGTATGCTCGTAGCGGTTCGAAACAGCGTGGTACTGTATATCAAAAGCCCAGGGCTTAGCCTGGGCTTGATTGTGCTTTTTATTTTGATCGCTGTGCTGAGTTCGATCCTCTGGATACCGTGGATCATCATCAGCGTCAGCCTGATCACTTTTTTAACGCAGAAAGTGATGCTCGCAGTTCTGGAGACGGTGCCTTCAAAGTAGGTCTGCTTCAGGACTGCTGCAGCAGTGCGCGTCCGAGCTGGATATCCGCCTGAATCTGTTCCACCAGCGCCTCGACGCTGGCGAAGCGCTGTTCGCTGCGTAAGAAGCGCAGGAACGCAATTTCCACCTGCTGGCCGTAGATTTCGCTGTTAAAGTCGAGCAGATGAGCTTCTACACGCGGGGTGGCCGGCTGGTTATCAAAGGTGGGGCGGTAGCCAACATTGGTCACCGCTCCCCAGGTCTGGCCTCCAACCTTCACATGGCAGGCATACACGCCGGGTTTCGGCAGCACCTGGCCGCTCCAGATATCCAGGTTGGCGGTGGGGACACCGATCGTTTTGCCCCTGCCGTCTCCATGGATCACACGCCCCTCAAAGCTGTACGGCCGTCCGAGCAGCTCTGCTGCGAGGAGGGCATCTCCGGCAGCCAGGGCGGCGCGAATCCGGCTGGATGAAATGATCTCCCCAGCCGCCTGCCGGGCGGAGATAACTTCTACCTCATAACCCAGCTCGCTGCCAATTTGCTTCAGTGTTTCCGGATTACCTTTGCGGTCTTTTCCCAGTGCGAAGTCGTAACCGACCCATAGTTTTTCGAGTTGAAGGTGCTGGTGGACCCAGCGCATAAAATCCTGCGCTTCGGTTGCTGCGACCTGGAGATTAAAAGGATGGGTCACGACATAATCCACACCCAGTTTATGAAGCAGGGCGGCTCTTATTTCCGGAGCGGTGAGGTACCCCGGAACCTTGCGTTTGCCCAGGACTTCAGACGGGTGAGGATAAAAGGTGAGCACAACCGCCGGCTTGCCTGCGGCATGTGCGCCTTCAACCATCTCCCTGACCAGCATCTGGTGCCCCAGATGAACTCCGTCAAATGAACCGATCGTCAACCAGGAACCGGTAAGGTAAACACTATCCAGTGACCAGTAATGGAACATAACCTGAAGCGGTAAGCGGAGAGGCGCTCAGAAATCAGGACTGGAAAAAGACTTTACGCGGCTGCCATTCGCCGCTTTCTTCATCGACTTCCAGCAGTGCAACCAGGTCGCCCTGCTGGCTGACGCCTCGCGCCCAACCGGTCTGCCCTTCGGCTGCCGGAACACGGTGGCCGTGGCGGATGAGCTCCACGGCATCGGCGTCCAGCTCAACCATGGGCCAGTCGGAAAGCGCTTCTGCGGCGGGGATGAGGTAGCGGTACCAGTTGCCGGCGTCGAAAGCTTCCTGCAGACGGCGCAGCGGAACGGCGTCGCGCAGGGTGAAGCGGCCGCTCTTGGTTCTACGCAGACCGATCAGGTGCGCTCCAGTCCCGAGCTCCTTCCCCAGGTCGTGGGCCAGCGAGCGGACATAGGTGCCCGACGAGCAGTAGACATCAATCACCGCCTCCGGCGGCGCCCACTCGAGCACTTCCAGGCTGTATACCTGCACGGTGCGCGGTTCGAGATCCACCTCCTGGCCGTGGCGAGCCATCTCGTAAGCCTTCTTGCCTTTTACTTTAACGGCCGAATAGGGAGGAGGTACCTGCTCCATCTCGCCGACAAACTGCTGCAAGATCTCGTTAAATTTTTCTTCGGTAATGTCGCCGATATCTGCGGTGCTGGTAATCCTGCCCTCAGAATCGTACGTGTCGGTCGAACTTCCCAGGCGGATGGTGGCCTGGTAGCGTTTATCAGAAGCAGAAACATATTCGCTGAGGCGCACAGCGGGCCCGATCAAAATGACCAGAACGCCCGAGGCACGCGGATCCAATGTTCCTGTGTGACCTGCTCTGCGGATTCCGGTTCCTCGCCGGATAATCTGGACGACATCGTGGGAGGTCAGCCCCACCGGTTTGTCCACGACGAGTACCCCTGATACTACATTTTTTATTTCATCTCGTTCCATGTTCCTTATCCGTCCCGTTCTTGATGGGCTTTGTTCGGCAAAACTATTTTGCCGGTGTGTTTTCGATAGAGATTTGCGTGTTTAAATACTGCCGCGTGACCGAAAGCACCTGCTGCTGGATATCTTCGAGCGAGCCTGCAATATCCGCTCCCGATGCAGATGGATGGCCACCTCCCCCAAAATGGACGGCGATGGGGGAGATATCGATTCCAGGGCGCGAGCGCCAGCTCACCTTGACGTGCTCATTGGGCTGCTCGACGAATATGATATAAACATCGGCGTCCTGGATGGATGAGAGCACATTGATCAGGTCGGCGTCGTCCCTGCCCGGATAACCGGCCGCCTCGCGGTCGGCCCGCGTCAGGCTGGTCCAGATCAGCCCGTCCTCGCGCTGCATTCTGCTGAGACCGAAGGCCCACAGGCGTGTCGCTTCAAAAGAGCGGCTGGCGAGGGACAGGCGGTACAGTTCGGGGAGATTAGCCCCTTTTTCCATCAGGCTGGCAGCCGTGCGCAGCGCCTCCGGGCGCATATTCCCGGTGCGAAACCCCAGCGTATCGGTCACCAGGCCGGTAAGCAGCGCGTCCGCGACCGCCCGCGTCACCGGTAGATCCAGGGCCGGAATGATCCGGGCCAGGATCTCGGTGGTCGCTACGGCCTGCGGGTCCACCAGGTTGAGGCGCGCAAAATATAAATTGGTCGCGTGATGGTCGATGTTTATATCGGGTTGTGTTCCGTTTTTGAGAACTTCGCCAGTTCTGTTTAAGTCCGAGCAGTCTACGACACAGATCAGATCGAAATCGCCCTGCGGGCGGTTTACGATCTGATCGTGTCCTTCAAGGTGCCGGAATGTGGGCGGTACGCCGTCCGCTGAAACCATCTGGACCTGTTTACCCCCGGCCTGGAGCGCGAGCCCCAGGCCAAGGATAGAACCAATCGCGTCTCCATCGGGGCGGATGTGAGAGAGCACCAGAATACGCTGGGCGGCGAGAATTTTCTCCCTGAGCTTTTCGATGTTCAAATCACTCATTGTCCTCGGGGGCGCCCTTTCCGGCGTCTTCCGCATGCTCCTCGCCAGCAGATTCACCCCGGGCCCTGCGTTCAGCTTCGAGCTGGGCAAACAGGCGTTCCACTTTTTCTGCCCGTTCGAATGTCGGATCCCAGATGAAGCGCAGCTGCGGGAAGGTGCGCAGCTCGATGCGCTGAGCAAGTTCCCGGCGGATGAATCCCTGGGCGCTTTTCAAGCCTTCCTGGATTTCTTTCCAGCGTTCGTAGCCTTCGATCGCGGAGATATATATTTTAGCGTAGGCCAGTTCGCGGTCTACCGTGACATCAGTCACGGAGATGCCCGCAAGGCGCGGATCGGCGATCTCCTGAACCAGCATCTCAGAGAGTTCTTCCCGTATCCGCTCAGCAACACGCTGCATCCGCGTCTTGGAAACCACTGTAAAACTCTTCCTCCAGTTTGCGTATTCGTTTGATCTGGCGTTAAGCTACCGCCACTTTTTCCACCGTGTAGCTTTCCAGGATATCACCGATCTGGAAAGCATCGAAGCCCTTGATGCTGAGGCCGCATTCGAAGCCGGCGCGCACCTCGCGCACATCGTCCTGTTCGTGCTTCAGCGAAGCCACGCTGCCTTCAAAAACAGACTGTCCACCGCGAAGGACACGGATGCGAGCGTTGCGGCGCACCTCTCCGTCCACCACACGGCAGCCGGCGACATTGCCGACCTTCTTGATGTGGAAGATCTGCCGCACCTCAGCGTGCCCGATCACGGTCTCTTTTTCTTCAGGCTCCAGCATGCCTTTGAGCGCTTTTTCGATGTCCTCAGTCAGCCTGTAAATAATATCATACAGACGGATCGAGACACCTTCCGCTTCAGCAAGGCGGCGGGCGGCGCTGTCGGCCTGGACGTTAAAGCCGATCACGATGGCGTCCGAAGCGGAGGCCAGCATGATATCGCTCTCGCCGATGTTGCCTGTTTCGGCGTGCAGGATGTTGATCTTGATATCGCCCTCGCTCATTTCATTGAGCGAGTTGATGATTGGCTCGAGGGAACCCTGGACATCTGCACGGATGATCAGCCGCAGTTCGCGCACCTCGCCGGCCTGGAAGCGGTCGAATAACTGCTCCAGGCTGGTTACGGATTTCGCTGCAGCCGGGGCGTTCTGCTGGGCCTGGATACGGGCCTCAATTTTCTCGCGCGCCTCGCGCTCCGAGGAGACGACCTGGAAGAGGTCACCGGCCTGAGGCACATCGTTAAGGCCCATGACCGAAACCGGAGTAGACGGGCCGGCCTTGCGGATCTTGCGCCCGCGGAAGTCAAACATCGCCCGCAGGCGGCCATAAGTGTTGCCAACCAGCACGACATCGCCCACATTCAGGGTTCCGTTCTGCACCAGCAGGGTGGCCACCACGCCTCTTGCCCGGTCTCGTTCCGCTTCGATCACTGTACCGATACATCTCCCGCGCGGGTTGGCGCGAATGTTGAGCCCTTCGGCGACCAGCACGATCGCCTCCAGGAGGTCATCCAGCCCCTGCTTCTGCTTGGCGGAAATTGGAACGACAATGGTGTCGCCGTCCCACTCATCCGGTACCAGGCCTATCTCGGCAAGCTGCTGTTTCACGCGGTCAGGATCGGCGCCGGACCGGTCGATCTTGTTCATGGCCACGATGATCGGCACCTTTGCCGCTCTGGCGTGGGCTGCAGCTTCTTTCGTTTGCGGCATCACGCCGTCATCAGCGGCAACCACCAGGATCACCAGGTCGGCGCCCTGTGCGCCGCGTGCGCGCATGGCGGTGAAGGCAGCGTGGCCGGGCGTGTCCAGGAAGGTGATCGTACGACCGTTGTGTTCCGCCTGGTAGGCCCCGATGTGCTGCGTGATTCCACCGGCCTCTCCACCAGCCACGTTGGTATGGCGGATGGCGTCGAGCAAGGTGGTTTTGCCGTGGTCGACATGCCCCAGAATGGTAACAACGGGGGGCCGGGTTTCCAGTTCAGCCGGGTCTTCTTCTTCAATCACGCGCCGCCACAGAGGTATTTCCCCTTGATCTTCTTCCTCATCCGCTTCTGGTGTTTCGAGGGTGACCTCGTAACCCATCTCAGCGGCCACGATGGCGGCTGTGTCAAAATCGATCTGCTGGTTAATGTTCGCCATTACCCCATTGGCCATCAGTGTCTTGATAATTTCGATGGGGCTGGCGTCCATCGTTTTTGCCAGGTCCCGGACGGTAATCGTTCCCGGGAGTTCTATGGTTCGAGTTTGTCCATTCTCGCTCATTCGGCACCTCCTTCATTAATTTCCCGAATACTGCATGTGCCCCGCGAGCGGAATAGACTGCTAACCGCTACATCATTTCAGAAAGCCGCTTGAGCATTTCGTCTGTACCCGGTAAAGGAAAGTCATTTTCTTTATCGGGTGCACCGGGAAGCGCCTATGCATTGGAGATTTCCTCCTCCGCGCGGCTTGCTTCCGGCAGGTTGGCCATGAAGTCTGTCAGGCGCTGGCGGTCTTCCGCAGACAGCTCAGTCTTCAAGGCGTGCGCAAGCGCTCCCTTTAGCCCACGTTCCCAACATTCCCGGCGGTCGTGCAGGTAAGCCCCACGACCAGCCATTTTGCCTGTTGGGTCAATCAGGACTGCTTCCGGGGTGCGCACAATGCGAATTAGCGAGCGTTTGGGTAGAACGCTGCGACAGCCTACGCAGGTGCGCTGGGGCACATGTTTACGTCGTACAGTTTTTTTCGGCACCCAATTATCTCTAGAGCCAGAACTTCTAGGATTTCCTCGGTACCTTCCGGATGCCGGTCGGGATGGCAGCTAAACCTGAAATGCCACCCCGACCAGGAAAACACCGGATAGGCTTACTCACGAAAACCTACAAATCCCAACTTTCATCCCAATCGTCACCACGTTTGCGCTTCTTCTTCACAACCATGATGTCCTGATCGGGATCGTACTCCATCTCGACGTACTTCTTCTTTTTCTTTCCCTTCTTCTTCGGCTTGCGAGTATCGGTTTCTTCCTCTTCTTCATCGATAAACTCATCGAAACCGATCGCCTCCGGGGGAAGGGAGAAGATTTCATCCAGCAGGTCGGCCTGCTCTTCCATGGTCTCTGTCTCGGCAGCGGCCGCGGGCCCGGCAGCCTCTTCGTCGACTGGCTCAGCGCTGGCTTCAATAACCTCTTCGGGCGCTTCTTCCGTCACCTCTACCGGTTCGGTGGTCTCTTCGACGGCTTCTTCTTCGACCGGAGCCGTTTCGGCCACAGCTTCTGCTGCCGGTTCGGCGGCGGTTTCCACCTCAGCGGGGGCTTCTTCAGCCGGCTGGGCCTCCTGCTCGCGCAGGGTCTGTTCCAACCGGTCGAGGGCTTCTTCGAGTTCCTTCATGCCCTTCGGCCCCATTCCGCTCAGCTTCAGGATGGAATCGGGGTCGGTGCGCATCTGGACCATCAGCTCGCCCACGCTCTGCAGGCCGGCTTCACTGATGACAGCGTAGACCCGGTCGGAAACCTCAAATTCTTCGAGCGGGATGTCGAAGGCTGCTGCAGGAACATTGGCCTGGGCAATGCGCTGGCGCTCCTGTTCGGCCTGTTTTTCGGCCTGCCGCTGGCTCAGCAGCCCGCGCTCAACGCGGTCCACAAAATGGGTCATCACCTGGTACTCTTCCGGAGTTACCGGGCGGCCTTCAGCTTTCTTGGCCAGAATGGCTTCCAGCTGCGGCAGCAGCTCAGCTTCTTCTTCAGCGATCGCTGCATACGACGGATCGTTCTGCACGCGGTAGAGGGCGTCGGTCGCTGCTTCGGGCAGGCTTTTGATATCGATGCGCCAGCCGGTCAGTTTGGCTGCCAGGCGGGCGTTCTGCCCGTCGCGGCCGATTGCCAGGCTGAGCTGGTCTTCAGGCACCACGACTGTGGCCGTCTTGATCCCCTTGCCGTGTTCGTTCAGGTATACACCGGAAACACGGGCCGGGCTGAGCGCTTTGGCGATGTAGACGGCCGGATCTGGGCTCCATTCGATGACGTCAATTTTCTCATCGTTGAGCTCACGGACGATGGCCTGGATGCGGACGCCGCGAATACCCACACAGGCGCCAACCGGGTCGACGCCCGGCTGCAGCGCGGCGACAGCCACCTTGGAGCGCTGGCCGGGTTCGCGTGCGATGGAGCGAATTTCGACCATGCCGTGATAGATTTCAGGTACTTCGTTCTCCAGCAGGCGGCGCAAGAAGTTGCGGTGTGCGCGCGAAAGAATAATTTGCGGGCCGCGGGTGGTAATTTTTACCTCGAGCAGCAGGGCGCGCACCCGGTCGTGCACCCGGAAGCGCTCTCCCTGGATCTGCTGGTTGCGCGGCATGATGCCTTCGGCCTTCATGTCAAGCCCCAGGGTCACGCCCTGAGAGTTGACGGCCTGCACCACACCGCTGACGATCTCGCCCAGCTGCTTGCTGTAGTGGTTAAACTGGGCATCCCGCTCTGCCTCACGAATGCGCTGCTGGATCACCTGGCGCGCGGTCTGGGCAGCCACCCGTCCGAAGTTGCGGGGGGTGGTCTCCACCACGACCATGCTGCCAATTTCCGCCTCGGGATCCACTTTCTGCGCTTCGCGCAGAGAGACCTCGGTGCGCGGATCCTGAACAGTCTCCACCACCTCTTTCTCGGCGTAGATCACGACACGGCCAGATTCCGGATCAATTTTGGCTTCAACGTGCTGCGCATTGGACGCATTCACTGCCCGGCGGTAAGCGGAAACCATAGCGGCTTCCAGCGCTTCCATGATGACTTCTTTGGGCAGCTGCTTGTCTTCCAGTACTTCGTTGAAGGCCAGAGTAAACTCGTTCTTCATTCCTTCACTGTCTCCACCTGGAGTTCTTACGGATACCTCTTATAAGTAAAAAAGTGGGGGCTGCCCACTTTTCGACGGAACGCTACCCCGGCCAACGCTGGCCGGGCAAAAAGAATTTTAACATGGATTGCAGCCTCGCGCAAGGTCTGAAAGTTAATGTTCAGCAATATAAAATTAATGGTTTCACCCTGAAGGGTCAAGTTTTTTTTCCATTCGCCATGATGGCTCGTGTACTTCGCGGCGTTTTCCCAGGTGGTCGATATAGGACCAGCGGCCAGCCTCCCGGGCAACGATCCGGTAGCCGCAGCGCCGGTACAGGCGAATTGCTTCTTCATTTTCTCTGCTTACGTTCAGGGTGACCCATTTGAAACCGCGCTGGGCCAGTTCGCGCTCGGCGGCCGCCATGATGCGCGTTCCCAGGCCCATGCGGCGGTAGTTCTGGCGGATGCGAAAGCCGTAAATATAAGCCCGGCTTTCTCCATTGGCCAGCTCGTGCCGGGCGCTGTTCAACTGCACAAACAACTGGCCGATTACCCCTACACCATCCAGAAACGCCACCCACATGATGGCATTCCCCCGGCGGGTGCTTTCGTAGATTTCGCGATACAGGCGGCGGAAATGGATAAACTCGCCATCCCATTCGAGCCCCGGCAGGTCTTCCTCGCGCAGATGGCGGATAGTTACCCGCTGCAGCAGGCTGTCTGGAGCCGTATCGGAGCTGGGATACCCTTGCTGGGGTTCATGTTCCACGGTGTTCGTCCTGTTTCTCCGGCTGGTACCGGGCGATCAGCTCCTGCAGCAGTGCCTGCTCCTCTTCAACGGAATTGATCTCTCCGTTCAACCAGCCGCTGCGCAGCCTCTCCAGGATTTCCCGGTATGCCGGCCCGGGAGGCAGGCCCAGTTTTTTCAAATCGTTTCCGTTTACAGTTGGGGTGATCTTCCGCCATTGGGTGGTGAAGGTTTGCAGCAGCTTGCGCAGGTGAATGTCGGAAGTGGCCAGATACACCACGAAGCGGGAAAGAGCGGGGACGTCTTCCAGACGCTTCACCACTTCCGAAGGAGCTGATTCGGCGAGCTGCGGCAGATCACGCCACAGAGCACAGGCGGCGCTCACAGCGCTGGTCAGATCGACGGGCATTTTAAGGCGCGCACAGATTTGCTGCGCATCCTCCTCGGAATGGCGCAGAAGCCAGAGCCCATACGCCAGATCCTGTTTCAGGCTGCCTTTGTATTCGCCGAGTTCCCAGTCCGGGTCTGGCTGCTTGGCGGACAGGACTTCGAAGCGCGACTGCAGCCAGTGATCCCACGTAAGCTGGGGGTGGATCGCAGCCAGCAGCCCCAGCTCATTCAGGCGGGTGAGAATTTGCGCTGCGCGCTGCTCGGCCAGGATGTGGTTCAGCTCGTGCCGTATGCGATCGCCGGACACTCTGTTCAACAGGGGGCGGGCTTCCAGGAGCAACTCCAGGGTGCGCTTTTCAATCTGAAAATCGAAGCGCTGCTCAAAGCGTACCGCACGCAGCATGCGTGTCGGATCGTCCACGAAGGAAAGTGAATGCAGCACCCGCACCAGGCCGTGGCGCAGATCATTCAGCCCGCCCCAGTAGTCGTGCAGGTCTCCATAATGGCTGCCGTCCAGACGGATTGCCAGGGTGTTAATGGTGAAATCTCGCCGGTGGAGGTCCAGTTTAATGCTGCCGCGTTCCACCGTCGGCAGAGCGGTGGGATAGCGGTAGAACTCTGTGCGGGCGCTGATCAGGTCAATCGTGCGCAGGCCGCAGTCGGTCACCAGCCTGCTCCCGGCCGCAGGGGCCTGCTCGGGTTCTTCTGGCTGCGCTGCGTCGCACAGGCGTATAACCTGATCTTCGATGTGAATCTCAGCCGGCAGATGCCATTTGGCTGTGCCGAAGCGCGCGTGCGTTGTGACCCGGCCGCCAAAACGTTCAGCCAATCCGCGCGCCAGTGCAGGGGCATCGCCTTCGACTACCAGATCGAAATCCAGGCTGGGTTTATCGAGCAGCAGGTCGCGCACAAAGCCCCCGACGATGAACAGTGCGGTTTGCTGGCGTGTGGCTTCTTCCGCTATAGCCTGCAGCAGGGCAAGGCGGTGAGATGGGAGCGCGGCCCGGATGCGGCTGGCCAGATTCTGGCGGCCGGGGGTGGGAGCACGCGGCGCCAGCGTCTTGAGCAGGTCGGTGCGGGTGACGATGCCGATCACCTCGCCGCTCTCCGGGTGGACCACCGGCACCTGCCCCCACCCGCTGTCGGTCATCACGCGCTGCAGGTGTTCGATCGAGTCGTCCGGGCGCACGACCACTTCGCCGGCGTCCATCAGGCTGGTGACCGGGAGATTCAACTTATGCGAAAGCGCCCGGTCGACCGCCCGGCGGGTCAGCAGGCCGATCACCTTTCCATCTGAAACGACCGGGTAGCCCTCATGGCCATAGCGGCGCATCCGCTGCGCTGCTTCTTCGACGGTGGTGTCGGGAGAGAGCACCTGCGGTCCGCGGGACATCAACTGGGCGACGGTGATGGCAGGGCGGACGTGTTCGGGCAGGATGCCGATCAGCTCAGTGGCTACATTTTCCAGCTCCCGGCCGCGGATCAGGCCGGCAGCGGCCCGTTCGTGTCCCCCGCCGCCAAAATGGGCGACGATGTTGGCCACATCGATCTGGTCGCTGTTCGAGCGGGCGATCATCTGCACCCCGCCGCGCGTTTTTACCAGGAGGAAGAGGGCGTCCGGGTCGAAAAAGTCGCGCATTTTGTGCGCCAGGCTGGAGAGCTCTTCATCCAGATCCGAGGCATCGCCGCGGGCGATGACAATGGTGTGCCCGTGGATGTGGTAATGCTCGCTGCTCTCCAGCAGGGCGGTGTAGAGCGCCATCTGCCCGGCCGAAAGGGGATGGTTAAGGAAGTTGTTGGCGACTTCCAGGCTGGCTCCGTGTTCGAGCAGATAGGCAGCAGCACGCAGGTCGCGGGGTGTGGTGCGGGTGTACGTCAGCGAACCCGTGTCTTCGTAAATTCCCAGCAAAAGCAGGGTGGCCTGGATGGGCGTCAGGTTCCCATTCTGTTCGCGCAGCGATTCCACCAGCAGCGTGGTGGTTGCACCGATTTCCACGGTGGTGATATCCCAGTTGGAGGGAGGGTTTTCACGGATGGGGTGGTGGTCGATCACGGTTACCGGCGTATCGGGCGTCATCCCCTTGATGGTCACCAGAGATTGGGTATCCACCAGCGTGACCCCTGCGATTGGGCTGCCCTCCAGGTCGCGCGGATCGACAAAGGGGAGTTCCGGGCCGTAGACGGTGAGGAAGGCGCGCACATTGCGGTTCATCCGCCGGGGCAGGACGGGAACCTTATAATCATCCAGCAAGTATGCACCCAGCAGAGAAGCGAGTGCATCGAAATCGGCCTGCTCGTGAGTGAGAATGATCTGCATCGCGCCTTCCACCCTCCGAGTATTATACTCCATGATGACTGGCTGGCGAAAAAACGCGTGAATAACTGGCCGGCGAGCCGGAGGGGTGGAATGGTCAAACGATCGGTTGGGATAGGAGAGCGGGTTACAGCACGTGGCGGATGGCGAGGAAGTTGTCGAATTCTTCCCGGGTGGGGAGTGATGGCAGGGCGCCCTGGCGTGTGACCGCCAGCGCTCCGGCCGCCGCCCCCCAGACGGCGGCCCGGGCAGGAGTCAGCCCGCGCAGGATGCCGGCCGCAAAACCGCCCATAAACGCGTCGCCGGCGGCGGTCGTATCGACAGCCTCTACAGAAAAGGCCGGGATGTACTGCTCACCCGACTCGTCGGCGGTGTAAGCACCTTCTTCGCCCAGCGTGACGATCACCCGGTTTACACCGCTCGAGCGCAGCTTTTCGACGCCATCCTGTACGGATGGACTGCCGGTGAGGAGCTCCAGCTCGTGCTGGTTGGGGACCAGATAATCGATGGAGGCCAGCAGCTCCGGGTCGAGCTCGCGCGCTGGGGCCGGGTTGAGGATCACCTGCATTCCGTGCTCGTGCGCCGCTGCGACGGCCTGCCGCACGGTTTCGAGGGGGATCTCGAGCTGCAGTAACAGCAGGCTGGCGTTCGCAAATGCTGGCCGGGCGCTGCGAATGTCGTCTGGCGAGAGGCAGCCGTTCGCTCCGGGGACAACCACAATATTGTTCTGGCCGGCGTCATCGACGGTGATGAGGGCGACGCCGGTGGGCTTATCCGGATCGCGCAGCAGGAAGGTGGTATCGATGCCTTCCCGCTCGACGATGGCCGCCATCTCATCGCCGAAAGCATCGCTGCCTACCCGCCCGATCATGCATACGTTACTACCCAGGCGAGCCGCAGCGACGGCCTGGTTGGCCCCCTTCCCCCCTGGAAATGTGTGGAACGCTGTTCCCAGAATGGTCTCACCGACCCTGGGGTGACGGGAAGCGCGCACCACCAGGTCCATATTCAGGCTGCCAACCACGAGTATTCCACCGGCGGAGAGATGTGAGGCCATAAGTTCCTCCCCTCAAAAGCAAACGAAAGCCTGCCGGGCAAACGTTTGCGCAAACGATTACGCTGCTGTGATGTTAGCATGTTGTGAAAAGATTGTCAATTCCCAGATTTTTTGTATTTTTTTTATTTATGGACCGCTTAAGTGCGAAAAAATGTGCTATCATATAAGCCCAACTGTAACACCAGGTTAAAATCTGCGTTCCTATTTTTAACCGTTCCTCCCTATCCCATTTCTACCCTCAGGTCCCGGCTTTGGAGATGCGCGCATGAGCATGATTCGTGTCCTCCTCGTAGATGATCATCCCGTCGTCCGTCTAGGGATCCGCCATTTACTGGAAGGACAACCAGACATCGTTGTTGTCGGTGAAGCAGGAGATGGCTTCGAGGCCATGGACATGGTCAAAAAGCTGTCCCCTGATGTTCTGCTTCTGGATATGGAAATGCCGGGCATGAACGGGTATGATGTGGTTAACCAATTGAAGGCGGAAGGTATTTCGATCCCCATCCTGGTATTAAGCGCCTACGATGACCGCCAGTATATTCAGGAGCTGCTGCGCAGCGGGGCCTCTGGCTATCTGGTGAAAGAGGAGCTGCCTGAAACGCTGATCGAAGCCGTGCGCGGCGTCGCACGCGGCGAGCGCGGGTGGGTCAGCCGCCGGGTGGCGGTGCAGATGACCAACTGGATGATGAAGAGCGGCGAGGAGATTCAAAAGCTCACCGCACGCGAGGTAGACGTCATCAAAGGGGTCGTCGCCGGAAAGACCAATCAGGAAATCGGCTTTCAACTGGACATCAGTGAAAAGACCGTGGAAAAACATCTGCGCAGCGTTTTCCACAAGCTGCAGGTGACCTCCCGGGTGGAGGCGGCCGTGCGCGCTGTGCAGGCCGGGCTGGTCCCTCCTGCCGGAGAGAACGGTTCTTCATCTACGACTTCAGCGTCCTGATATCGACAGGGCGGCATGTGAACAGGCGCGGTATATTCAGGCCCGCGCCTGTTTTCTTGAGTACAATCGAGGCGGGTCCGGTGTGTGGCCATGCCTGCGGCCCGCCCTCAACGACGATCAATGTTCTGGAGGAAAAATGAGCTTACATGACGAAATCTTCGAGCAGCCTGCAGTACTGCAGCGTGTGATCGATGAAGCGCTGCCCGCTGTTGATGAAGCCGCCCGTATGATCCGGGAATCGGACACGCAGTACATTTTCCTGGCCGCCCGGGGGACTTCGGATAACGCTGCTCGATATGCGAACTACCTGTTCGGTATTCGCAACGGTCTGCCCGTCGCTCTGGCGACCCCCTCTCTGTTCTCTCTGTACCGGCAGCCGCCTTCTCTAAAAGGTGCTGCGGTGATCGGCATATCCCAGTCGGGCCGGTCGCCCGATATCGTCAGCGTGCTGGAGGAAAGTAAGAGGCAGGGCCGGCCGACTCTGGCGATCACGAACGCACCGGATTCGCCGCTGGCGCAGGCCGCCGGTCACGTTATCGACATCCTGGCCGGCACGGAGGCTGCCGTGGCGGCTACCAAGACCTACACGGCCCAGCTCCTGATCCTGGCGATGCTTTCGACACGCCTGGCGGGTGACCAGGCAGCCATGGATGAACTGCGTGCGCTGCCGGCGTGGGTGGAGGAGGCACTGAAACTGGATGCACACATCGAGCAGGTCTGTCAGCGCTACCGCTACATGGAACAGTGCGTGGTTCTGGGGCGCGGCTACAATTACGCCACCGCTTTTGAATGGTCGCTGAAAATTAAGGAACTCACCTATACCATTGCCGAGCCCTACTCGCCGGCCGACTTCAAGCACGGGCCCATGGCGATCATCGATCGCGGCTTCCCGGTCCTGGCGGTGGCTGCTGATGGGCCGGTGAGCGCCAGCTTTATTGAATTCCTGAGCTCGCTCAAACAGGAGCGCCAGGCAGAAATTGTAATGATCGCCAACACCGCCGCCGCCCTCGACCTGGGGCGGGTTGCGCTGCCGTTCCCGGCCGAAGTACCCGAATGGCTTTCGCCCCTGGTGGCGATTGTGCCGGGGCAGTTGTTCTGCTATCATCTGACGCGCATTAAAGGGCTGGACCCCGACCGGCCGCGCGGGCTGACCAAGGTCACAGAAACGCAGTGAGGGAAGCAGGAAACAGGCTTCCGAGAACAGGATGCAGCGGAGTGATCTCCGCTGCATTTATTCTTTAAATGCTATTGACAGCCCAGAATTCTTATGCTAAATTATTCAAAACGATTGCGCAAACGATTGCGCAATCGTTTGTCGGCAGAATTTCCTTCATTACCTGATCCGTCTCCGGATCGCCCAGCCGAGGCTCCACATGGAGGGTGTTTATGGCCACCATGCGCGATGTCGCTAAACATGCCGGTGTGTCCGTTACCACGGTCTCTCACTATATCAATAAAACGCGCCGGGTCAGCGATGAACTGCAGATGCGAATTTCTGCCGCCATGGAAGCGCTCAACTACCAGCCAAATGCCCTCGCACGCAGCCTGCGGCGCAAAATTACACATTCCCTGGGCATCATTATTCCCGACAGCGCCAACCCATTTTTTGCCGAAGTCGCACGGGGGATCGAAGACGCCAGCTTCGAACAGGATTACAACGTTTTTCTGTGCAATACGGACGGCAACCCGAAGAAAGAATTGATTTATGCCAATGTGCTGGTCGAGAAGCAGGTCGATGGGATTCTGTTCGTGGCCTCCGCAGGCACTGCCCACGACCTGATGAGAACCCTGGCCCAGCGCAAGATCCCGCTCGTCCTCGTAGACCGTGACCTGCCGGATGTAGAGGCCGATTCTGTCCTGGTGAACAACCGGTTGGGAGGCTACCAGGCCACCCGGCATCTGATCGACCTCGGGCACCGGCGCATCGGCTGCATCGCCGGCCCTTCAGACCTGACCCCCAGCGCGGAGCGCGTGACAGGCTATCGTCAGGCCCTGGCTGAATGCAGTATCCCCATAGATGAATCCCTGATCGTCAAGGGCTCCTTTCACTACCAGAGCGGCTTTGAAGCTGCGCAGAAGCTGCTTTCACTGCCCGAACCGCCCACGGCAATTTTTGCCTGCAACGATCTGATGGCGGTCGGCGCCATCAGCGCAGCGATTAAATCCGGACGCAGCGTTCCCGGGCAGCTTTCCGTGGTCGGTTTCGACGATATCCAGCTCGCCTCATATGTCAATCCCCCGCTGACAACCGTAGCACAGCCGACGTACGATGTCGGTATGCTGGCAGCGAAACTGTTGATGGAGCGGCTGCAGGACCGCGATCTGCCGCCGCGCCGGCAGTACCTGGAGACGCAGCTGGTGATCCGTGAGTCGACCGCCGCCGTGGGCGTGCCCGCATGAGTGATCCAGTGCTGAGTTTATCCGTCTGTATACTGGAAGTTCAGCGATCTACAAGGGGGGCCGAAAGGAGGTGCCTTCGTTCATCATACGAGTCAGCCAGCAGCCAGCCAGCAGTTTTAAATCCTTCAACTGCCGGGTCGTTGAGAGACTGCTCGCGGCCCTGCCAGACCTGGACATAAGGAAAAGGAGAAGGGATTAATGAGCGCTATTGGGCCGATGAAAAAAGTTTCTGGTTGGGTGATCATCCTGACCATTCTGATTATTGCCAGCGTCATCGCGGGCTGCGCACAAACGCCTCCCGCCTCACCTCCAGAAGAACCCGCTTCGGAAACCGGAGGAGAAACCGCCCCAGAAGCCGGGGAGGGTCAGGAAACTGGATCCCAGACACCGGTCACCATCGATCTGTGGACTGAGTTTACAGCCGGAGGGGAAGCCACGGGGATCGAGGAACTGATTAACACCTGGAACAGCAAAAACAACGGTATCACCATTAACCACCGGCCGATCGGCAACGAGGAATTTTTCACGGTCGTCCGCACCGGGTTGGCGGGCGGTGAACCACCGGACCTGCTCCAGTTTGAGGGCTACCAGCAGACGCGCGACTTTGCTGCCGCAGGTCAGTTGATGGACCTGACCGATGTATGGAACAAGCACAAAGACCGCTTTGCCCTGCAGGAAGCCGGTGAATACTCCTGCACCTATGAGGACGGCGTTTACTGCCTGCCCTACACGTTCCTGACCGGCTGGCAGATCTACTACAACCCCAATATTCTGACCGAGCATAATATCGAGGTTCCCACCACGATGGAAGAGTTCCTTGCCGCAGCTGAGACTCTCAAAGCTGCCGGAGTCACCCCTATCGCGCTGGGCAACAAAGACGGCTGGCCGGGTGAACACTGGTGGATGGCCTTCCTGGTGCAGCGCTGCGGCGTCGACAAGGTCTACCAGGCGATCCGCGGAGAAGGGGCTTCATTCACCGATGAATGCTTTGTGCAGTCCGCTGCAGACCTGAAGAACCTTGCCGACAGCGGATACCTCAGCCTGGGCGCCGTAAGCGATGACTACGGCACGGCACAGGCCGTCTTCCTCTCGGGGCAGGCTGCTTTCTTCCAGACAGGAAGCTGGTTCGCCTCGGGCTGGGAGCAGGATCCTCCGCCATTTGAGGTTGGTATTATGCCCTTCCCGCGCTGGGAGGACACGGAGTTCACCGGTGATGTGATCGGGGCTGTCACGCACACGTTCGGCATCCCTGCCAACTCCGACGCCAGGGATGCCGCACTGCAGGTGCTGGAATGGCTGGCCTCCGATGAAGCGGCTGAAATCTGGGCCAAGAACGGCAACTCGGTCATGGTGGCCGGCGCAGTGGAAGCTGCTGCTCCGCAGGTAATCAAGGACATCTGGGCGAAGGTCCAGGAAGCGGATGATTCACTGCCCTGGATTGAGAACGAGCTGCCGCCCGGTGTCGGTGAAGACAAGGTCTACAACGGCACTGTGGCTCTCATCGGCGGGACGATGACCCCTGAAGAGTTCGTGCAGTCCATTCAAGACGCCCTGGAGGAAGCGCGCCAGTAAAGCGTCATATAAAAGGGGCAGCCTGACCTGGTCGGGCTGCCCCTTCGTGTAATACGTTATGCGCCGGTTTTCAAGCAGCAGTGTTATCAAATATAGAACCGGACGGGGGAAGATCGATAACCTGGTTTGATGGAGCAGATCGATTCGAAACCGGCTGAGATGTTTATGGAGGTGCGATGAGAGTGTCACCCGCCGTACAGGAAACTGCGACTTCATCACCAGTAGCTCACTCTGCGGCGCAGTCCAGCCTGCTGTACAGGGGCAGGGCCTGGATTCTGGCCATACCCTTTCTGGCCCCTGCGATCATTTTTTACACGCTGTTTCTGATCGTCCCACTGGTCGGAACACTGCTGCTCAGCCTGACCGAATGGAGCGGCTTTAATTTTGCGGATATCCGCTTTGTGGGATTGGAAAACTTCAGACTGATGGGCCGGGATGAGATATTCTGGCTCTCGCTGCGTCACAACCTGATCTTTCTGGGAGGCGCAGTAGCATTGAAAACCACGGTTGCGCTGGCCCTGGCGCTGGCCCTCGAACAGCGGATCCCTTTCACTAACCTGTTCCGGGGTGTGTTTCTCATGCCCACCGTGATCTCGCTGGTGGTGGTCGGGGTGGTCTTCCGCCTGGCGCTCAGCCCTTCCCTGGGTCTGATCAATCCTTTTCTGCAGGCTGTCGGCCTGGGGAGATTCGCGGGCGATTTTCTGGGGAATCCCAACCGCGCGCTGCCGATCTTAATCCTGATCGATACCTGGCACGGATTTGGCCTGTATATGTTCCTGTTTATTGCCCGACTGGCGGCGATCAACTATGAACTGCATGAAGCTGCTTTCGTAGACGGCGCCAATCTGATCCAGGATATTCGCCACATCACGCTGCCGCTGATGAAAGGTACATTGATGATGGTGCTGCTGCTGGCCGCAATCGACAGCCTTAAGCTGTTCGCCACGGTCTATGTCATGACCAAAGGGGGGCCGGGGCACAGCACCGAGGTGCTGTCGACCTGGGCTTATTTCCAGGCCTTCACAGCCAACAAAGTCGGCTATGGCAGTGCGATCCTGGTGGTTTTGCTGTTAATCACTTTCGTGCTTGCCTACCTGCAGGTAACACGTTTCCAACCTCGAGAAGAAGATTAGCCAGGAGGGACGGATGCGGCGCACAAAAATTTTACAGATGGCTCTTCTCTATCCGGTGTTCCTGGTGCTTTCGATTTCCATCCTCTACCCGCTGGCCTGGATGGTGTACAGCTCTTTGAAGAGCGACACGGATATCTTCGCCGATGTTTTCGCACTGCCGAAGACGCTGTATCTGGACAATTATCTGACGATCTTTACCACCGGTGGGATGGATATCTTCTTCAGGAACAGTCTGGTGGTCTCGATTGCATCGGTGGCCGGTCTGCTGTTGTTTTCCTCCATGGCGGCTTATGCCTTTGCCACCTTCGAATTTCGGGGGAAAACAGTGCTGTACCTGTTTATTCTCATCGGTCTGATGGTCCCGGCACAGGCCCTGATCATCTCGGGTTTCAAATGGATGTCGATCCTGAAGTTGATCAGCAAGCACTGGGCTTTGATCTTCACCTATTTCGGCTGGTCCTCCTTTGGGATCATGGTGCTGCGCAATTTCTTCCAGTCTGTCCCCCGTGAGGTGAAAGATGCTGCTTTGATCGACGGCGCCGGTCACTGGCAGATGTTCACCCAGATCATGCTGCCCCTGGCGCGCCCGTCGATTGCCACGATCGCCATCTTTTACTTCATGTGGATCTGGAATGACTTTATCTATCCTCTGGTCTACATGCAGGATCAGACGAAATACACCGTGCCCCTGGGGATCCTGTTTCTGAACGGGAAATACATCATCAACTGGGGCATGCAGATGGCCGGCCTTTCGGTGGCAACCATTCCACCGCTGATCATCTATCTGATCTTTCAGAAGCAGTTCATTCGCGGCATCCTGGCTGGCGCTTTGAAAGGTTGAGCACAGCTATTTGTACGGACTCACCGCCCGGTTCTCTGCGCGCGGCTGCAAGCTGTTCGTATTGACAAATCAAACACTGGTTCAATTGTGGAGGAATATTTATGCCTGAATTCCCCTGGTCCCGGCTGCCCTTAAGCGGCGACCATTTCCGCTCCGCCCCCCGCGAGTACGGTATTCTTCCCTTCTGGTTCCTGAACGGCGAGCTGGACCCCGATGAAATGCGCTACCAGCTGCGTGAGTTCCGCGAGAAGGGCATGCCCGGGATCATCCTGCACGGGCGCTACGGCCTGGAAATGCCTTACATCGGAGAGAAATATCTGCAGCGCATCCGCTTCGCAGTGGAAGAGGCGGAGAAGCTTGGCCTGCACACCTGGATTTACGATGAAATGAACTGGCCAAGCGGCACGGCCGATCACCGCGTGCTCAAAGAGCGGCCCGATCTGGCCCAGCCCTACCTGGAGTGCATCAGTCTGACCGTGCGCGGGCCGTGGTTTACCTACCTGACCGGTGCCGACAGCCGCTACCTGGATTTTGAGCGCTCCACCCCGGTAGCCGCCTTCGCGCTGGGCAGCGACGGTCAGGTGATTGACCTCACCCCGAATCTGTCGTTCACGAACGTGATCCCCTGGGAAGCTCCGGCGGGCAACTGGCGGCTGCTGTACATTGTGGAAAAGAAGGCCGATTATTACATCGACGCCCTGAACCCGGAGTCGACGCGCGAGTTCCTGCGCCTCGGGTACGAGCCGTATGCCAGAGCGGTGGGGGAGAAGATGACCCGCCCGATGGTGGGTTTTTATACCGACGAGCCCGCCATGCACTACTTCCTCACCGGCGGCGACAACCCGGTAGTGCCCTGGACGAAAGACATGTTCCGGCGTTTCAAGGAACGCAACGGTTACAACCTGCGCCTGCGTCTGCCGGATCTATTCTTCGATGTCAGCCCGGACAGCGCCCGGGTGCGCCATGATTTCTACGAGACTCTGACCGAGTTTTACAGCGACGCGTTCTACCGCCAGATCCATGAGTGGTGTCAGGAACACGACGTGCTCTTCACCGGTCACCTTCTGTACGAAGAGTGGCTGCGCCGCATGGTGCGCGTGGAAGGAAACCTGTTCAAACACTACCGTCACATGGACGTGATCGGTGTGGACCACCTGTACCCGATCGTCGGCAGCCAGGACCGGCCTGACGAGCATGTGGCCATGAAAGTGGGCAGCTCCGCTGCGCACCAGCTGGGGAGCGAGCGGCTGCTGTGCGAATCCTTCGGCGGGATTTTCATGGACGCCACCATGCAGCGCATGAAATGGATCGCCGACTGGGAGTACGTCCTGGGGGTCAACCTGCTCAATCCCCACGGGTTCCACTACACCCTGGAAGGGCCTCGCAAGCGTGACTGGCCTCCGTCGATGTTCTACCAGTACCCCTGGTGGCATTACTATCAGGGATTCTCGGACTACATCAGCCGTCTGAGCTATATGCTCACTGGCGGCAGGCACGTGGCCCGTGCGGCGGTGATCTGGCCGATCCACTCGGTCTTCGCCACATATACCCCGCAGGCCCGCAGCCAGGTTTTCAACCGCACCGAATTTGATTTCAATGCCCTCACCGATATGCTGCTGCGGGTGCACTACGACTTCGACTATCTGGATGAAGATATGCTGGCGGAGGCGGAGATCAGCGGCGGCAGCATCGTCGTGGGTGAAGAAGATTATCCGCTGCTGGTACTGCCGCCGATGCCGTATATCAAGCTCAGCACGCTGGAGCGCATGGAGCAGTTCGTCGCTGGTGGGGGGCGCGTGCTGGGTATGATCATCCTGCCCACGCAGGCTTTCGGTCCGGATGGGCTGGTGGATATCTCCGGCCGGGTGCAGGCATTGTTTGGCGTTGATCCATGCCAGATTCTGGAAACGTATACCCGGTACACAGGGGTCGACCTGTTCGACTGCGAGCATAAAGGCGGCGGAAAGACGACTTTTCTGCACAGCTACGCGCTGGCGCGCCAGCTCCCGCTGCGGCTGCAGAAAGAAGTTGGCACACCGGGGATTCCGGAACACCCGAATTTTGTGATCGAGCCGGAAGGCGATTCGGCCCGCTATTACTTCGTTTCGGAAGACGGCAGGCGGCAGGACATCACAGACGAGGTGCGGGAAGAGCGCCAGATCGTGACGAATAAGCTGCGCCACGCCCTGAACGGTCTGGTCGCACCGGATGTGGAAATCAGCAGTTCCGAAGTCCTCTACCTGCACCGTGTGCGGGACGGCCAGGATATCTACTTCCTGATCAACTCCACCCACCGCACCCAGGAATCGGAAGTCGTCCTCAATGGAGCCGTGCAGCCCTGGCTCTGGGATCCATCTCGGGGCAGTGAAACGCCGATTACCCCGCTGCGGCTGGTGGACGGGCGTACACATTTCAAGATCGCTCTTCCGCCGGTGGGGTCGGCATTCGTCATTCCCCGCCCGATCCAGGATGGCTGGATCAGCGAGACCAACGTGACCATCGACGCGCTGGATGCCGGCCGTGTGCTGGCCTACGGTACCGCTCCCCGGGGATATATCGTGGTTCAGCGGGAAGGGCGTACGGAGCGCATCGAACAGAACGGCGGAGTTCCGGGCAGCGAGGAGATCCTGGATGAAGGCTGGGAGTTTGAGGCGGAAAGTCCCAACGCTCTGGTGATCGGCGAGTGGCTGGCGGCGGCAGAGAAATCCGGGGAGCCTGTCGAGGCGTATGCTGCCCCGCAGGCGGATACTACCGGGTGGCAGCGCCAGGTCCCGGGAGCATGGTCGTTCCAGCTTCCGGCGGAACCAGAACAGGCTTACCCGATCCCGGTCTGGTACCGCATCCCGTTCCATATCACGGATCTGCCTTCCAGCCTGAGCCTGATCGTCGATGGCTTTGCGGGCGCAGAATGGCAGTTGTATGTCAACGGGCGCGAAGTCACATCTCAACCGCAGCGCAGCCCGTTTGACAGCCAGATGCTTTCACTGGAAATCGGGGACTACATTCAAACGGGTGAAAACCTGGTCGCTGTGCGCCTGGTGCTGCGCGATGCGACGGACGGCATCACCGACCTGCTGAAACTGACCGGGAATTTCCGCCTGGAAGGTAACCGGGAAGCGGGATACAGCATCACTGCCCCACAGCGTGCGATCCGTCCTGCAGCCTGGACGGAGCAGGGGTATCCCTTCTTCTCCGGCCGCGGGGTGTACCGCTGCCGCTTCCAGGCGCCAGACACCGCCGGGCGCCGTATCTTCCTGGAAATCCCCGCTCAGGACGATGTGGTGGAAGTCGTTTTGAACGGCAGGCCGGTTGGAGTCTGCCTGTGGGATCCGTACCGCCTGGAGATCACCGGGGAACTGCAGCAGGGCGAGAACCTGCTGGAACTGCGCTTTGCCAACACATTAATCAACCTGATGGAGGGCACTCCGCGCCCATCCGGCCTGATGGGACCGCCGGTGCTGGTGCCGTACAACCATTTCACTTTCGAACTGTAGGTTTATTTCTGGTTAATAATTGAGGAAGAAGGAGGAAACAGCGATGCCAGTTGTAGATCGAAGGGAATTTGGGGGCCGGTTCAGCGTAACCGAGAACTCCCGGCGTCTCGCCAATTACCGTTATCTGGAAATCCAGATGATGGAAATGCTTGGCGGATGGTCGGCAACCACACCCCAGCTCTCCCACAAAGCGACGTTCGGCTACCATGTGTACGATCACGCACTGGCAGCCGACCAGATCGGCGAGCGCCTGCTGCAGCTTCGTTCGTGGAGGGAGCGCCAGGAGCCGCCGAACGATGACTTTGCCCGCCTGTGTGAGTATGTCTGGAACCTGGATAACCAGGTGGACAGGCTGGTAGCCGTCTACCGGGTGCTCGAACCGCATCTGGTCAGCACCTACGTCTACCATGCCGATGCGACCGACCCGCTCACCGATACGCCGACCGTGCGCCTGCTGCGCCAGCTCGCGGCGATGGGGCAGTCGCACATTGCCTGGGGGCACATGGTCATTGATTCGCTGACCTCCACCGCGGCTGAACGCAAGCGCGCCCTGGAAGTGCAGGCCGAACTCGAGGGGCGCCTGGTGGAGTGCGGCGGGGTGACCGGTAAGGGGATTGAGTCACACTGGCTGGCCTTCCACAGTGTGAAGGCCGATAATGTACCTTCCAAGAAGCGCACCATCCGCAAGAGCGGTGCCTACACCTTCGTCAAGCGCGCGCCTGCGCTCGAACATCCGGTCGTTCAGGAGCCGTTCTGGTTCTCCGGAAGTCGCGAAGACTTCGAGAAACACTACAGCGCTGAAGATGAGTGGTCTATCGAAGGCTTCCGCCACAAGTTCCACCAGCTCCTTTACGGCGAGGTAGAGACGACTGACCGGATGGGAAAAATGCTCGCCGAGTTCCCCGACCTGCCGTGGGAGATGCGCATGGATCTGGCCAATCAGATGTGGGACGAGGCGCGCCACATTGAGATCGTGGCTAAAGCCTGCGAGGAAGAGCTGGGCGCCGAGCTGGGATACGGCCCGTGGCCGCTGGTGTGGTGGTGGATGCAGAACGAGGAAGATCCTCTGCGCCGCATCGCGGTGACCAATGGCTGGGCTGAGTCGAACCTGATGAGCACCCTGCGCATCTGGCGCGAAAAGGCCGAGGAGCGCGGCTACGACCGGATCGTGGAGCTGGCCGACTACCTGCAGGCCGACGAGATGAATCATGTCAAGCTGGTGAACCGCTGGGTGCGCGAGCTGACCGAAGAGGATCCCGTACACCGGGATGATCTGGTGGAGTGGGGCACCAGGGCGGTCCACCGCATTCAGAATTTTTACTCGGGCGGGTACACCGAGGTCGGAGCGGGCAGGAACAGGGTGAAGTTCAGTTTTATCCGCTCCAATGAACTCAGCGATGATGAAGTGGAGTTTGTCGACAACCCCAGCCCCATTATCGGCGAATAAGGTCCGTTAGCCGGCATGAGAGCTGTGAATTGCCCACAGCTCTCATGCCAGATCTCAAGGATGCTGTGTAAAACAGCGAAGGATGCAAAATGAGCGAACAGATGACCGGACGTCAGCGCATGCTGACAGCATTTAGCCTGCGCGAAGCGGACTGCGTGCCCGTCGCCCCGGACCTCTCTGCCATGGTCCCGGTGCGCCTGTCGGGGCGCCCATTTGATGAGATGTTTCTGGACGGCCTGCCGCATCATGGTTACGCTTCCGCCAGCGTAGCCCAGGCTTATGTCGATGCCGTGCGCTACTATGGCATGGACGGGTGGTATATCTACGGCTCGCTTCCGGAGATCATCCCCGAAGAGCGGCAGTGGAAGGAGACCATCCGCCCGCGCCCGGAGGGCGGGCAGATCAAATGCCGCGTGGCGCAGACTCCTTACGGCGAATTGAAGACCGAGACCGTTTATTTCCCGGACGAGCCGCCCTGGGACACAGAAAAACCAATAAAAGACCTGAAGCGAGACTGGCCGCGCCTGCGCTGGATGATGGGGGAGGACGAAAACTGGCAGTGGGCCAGCGAGTTTGTAGACCGCGATCGCATCGGGGAGGACGGCGTCTATTCGGTTTCGATCGGCATCCCCCAGGACTGGTGGTTCTTCCAGCGCCAGGGCGGGTACAACGTGATGTTCTATGAATACATCGACGAAGAAGCCTATATGCAGGAGATCTTCGATTTTTACACCCGCTACGCTCTGGCCCGCCTGCGGGCTGTGGTCAAAGCGCGCCCGGACGAGGTTATGCTGGGTGGATCCGCCTCCAGCCTGAGCGTGAGCAGCCTCAGCAACTTCAAAAAATATGATCTACCCTTTATCCAAGAAGCGGCAAAGATCTGCAAAGAGGCCGGGGTGTTTTCTCACCTTCATGTGTGCGGTAAAGCACGGAAGATCGCCGAACTGGTGGCAGAAGAGACCGATGTGGACGTCATTGAACCGCTCGAAGAGCCGCCCGGAGGTGATGTGGACATTGCAGAGTATAAGAAACGCTACGGCCACCGTATTTGCCTGAAAGGAAACATCAACACCTTTGATTTCATGCTCAACGCTACGCCCAAACAGGTGGAAGAAAAGGCCAAACGGCTGATCGACGACTGTGCCGCCGGGGGTGGCTTTGTGCTCTCCACCGGAGACCAGTGTGGGCGCGATACCCCCGACGCAAACATCTTCAAGCTGGTCGAGGTCGCGCGAACCTACGGCCGGTACCGGTGACAGCCCCATAACAGCGAGGTGACCCAATGGCAGAAACTGTGCGTGCTTATGAAACCCAGCTCGAATTCTCCGGAAAATCCGGCCATGCGGTGGTGGTGGAGTTCGGCAAACCCTGGCGCTTTGTGTTCTGGGACAAGGCGCAGTATGTGGGCTGCGTCGACCTGGGTGAAGGGGTATGGTTTACATCCGAGTGGTGCGAGACCAACAGCCCGAACGACCTGCACTGCTACGAACCGATCATGGACAAGCAGCTCCGCTGGAGCAGGGTGCAGATCCTGGAGTCGGGGCCGGCGCGCGCCCGCGTGAAATGGTCCTATGCTCTGTGCGATATGCGCTACCGCATCTTTCACGGCAACACCCGGGCGGAGGAAATTTACACCATTTACCCGGACGGCGTTGCGGTGCGTGAAGTGGTGCTGTGGCCGGGGACGGAGAGCAATCACGGGGGCAACGCCAACCTGTGGCAGATGGCCGAGTGGATTCTGGTGAACGCAGCCGGTTCAAACCCGCTGGATGTGCTGCGTATGCCCGAGCCTTTTACCCTGCGCAACGGCTGCGGCGAGCAGATCAACGTTCCCTGGCCGCTGCCGGCCAGCGATTTTGAGCCTTTCTGCGATTATTACCCCCAGGTGAAAGACTGGCCGGTGTACGCCGGCAAGGTCAACCTGAAGAACCAGCCTAACCCGTTTATCGTCATTGTCAAGAACCAGGCGATCTTTCCTTTTATCCCCTGTCCGGTGTGTAAAGGCAACCACCCTTATTTCAACCTTTTCCCGGGCAAGAACCTGTATAATGTCTACAAGCACTGGCCAGTCACCGACATGGAAGACTTCATTCAGTGGGTGCCGGCGGGGGATGAGATCGGCAAAGTCGCCACCCACACCTCGTTCGTCGATGTAAATTACGCGCTGCGGCGCAGCCCGGACGATTACATACCCACGCCCGACCAGGGGACGACCTGGCACCTGCTGGTCGGGGCGACTGGTGTGGACACGGACGGCACGGAGCTGGAGGAGCTGGCTCATTCCTACAGCCAGCCGGCGCGCATCGAGATCCAGCGGGACCCCGGGGAGCCGGACGACCTGCACCGCGGGCGGGTGCTGCTCGAGGGCTACGAGTACCCGCTGCGCGCGTACACCTTCCGCAAAACCGGGGAAGATCGCGTGGAGATCACCATGATTCCCACTGCGCCGCAGATCAACCCGGTGTTCCTGATCAATGGGTGGACGTCGGCTAGAGTTCGCATAGTCGTGGACGGCCAGGAGCTTTCAGAGGATGCCTTCACCGCGCAGATCAGCGGGCACGACCTGACTGTCTGGCTGCCGGGGCGCTTCACGAAGGAAACACAGATTCGCTTTTTTGTCTGAAAGGGGACAGCAGTGAACCTATACGGCCAGTAGTGGACCCGCCGGGAACTCGAAGCCCGCCTGGGGCGCCTGGAGCAGGTTGCCGGTGTGCAGCGCTTCCAGTACACAGAAGGCCCGGAGAGGGATGTCGAGCAGATCCGGGTGCGCACCGGTGGCGGGCTGGAGTATCACGTGGTGCCAGCGCGCGGCCTGGACATCTCCCTGGCGGCTTTTGGGGGTGTGCCGCTGAGCTGGCAGTCGCCCAACGGCGAAATGCACCCCGCCTTCTATAATCCGCGCGGCAGCGAATGGCTGCGCACCGCTGCCGGCGGATTATTGATGACCTGCGGACTGACACAGGTCGGTTCGGCTGGCGAAGACCAGGGTGAGGAGCTGGGGCTGCACGGCCGCATTCACCATATTCCTGCCCGTCATGTCGTTGGAGAGGGCCGCTGGGCCGACGACAGCTATGAGATGCGCGTGAGCGGGGTGCTGGAGGAAGTTTCCATTTTTGGTCACCGCCTGCGCCTGACGCGCGAAATCCGCAGCCGTCTGGGGATCAACCGCATTGTGATTCACGACACGGTTGAAAATACAGGCTTTGAACCGGCCCCGCACATGATCTTATATCATTTCAATTTTGGTTTTCCACTGATGAGCGAGTCCACCCGGGTGGAGCTGCCTTCGCGCAGGGTGACGCCCAGAGAGGCGGATACACCGCTCCAGGATCTGGACCGCTGGCAGGCTCCCCAGCCTGGCTTTCAGGAGCGGGTGTATTACCATGAAGACCTGCTCGCCCGGGACGGCTGGACGGAGGCAGCCCTTTATAACCCACAGTTCCCCACTGCCGGCGGGCAGACTATCGCGCTGAGTGTACGCCTGCGCTGGACGGTGAACACCCTGCCGCGTCTGGTGCAGTGGCGCATGCCAGGAGCCGGGGAGTATGTGCTCGGGCTGGAACCGGCCAACTGCTGGGTTGGGGGCCGGGCGGCCGAGCGTGAACTCGGCACGCTGCTCACCCTGCAGCCCGGGGAGCAGCGCGTCTACCAGCTGCTGCTGGAAGTGGAAGCCCTACAGGAGGATGGACGATGAAACGATCGGAGATCAATGAAATCTTACTGGATGCAGATGCGTTTATCCGCCAGCACCAGTTCTACCTGCCTCCTTTTGCCTACTGGACGCCTGCAGAGTGGCGTATGAAAGGGGAGGAGGCCTGTGAAATCGTTGAAAACAGGCTCGGCTGGGATATTACCGACTTCGGGTCGGGCAATTATTCCGAAGTGGGTCTGTTCCTCTTTACCATTCGGAACGGCAGACCGGAAAACCTGAAAACCGGCAAAGGCAAACTATACGCCGAAAAGCTGCTGATCGTCGGTGAGAACCAGGTGACGCCCCTGCACTTTCACTGGAACAAAATGGAAGATATCATCAATCGCGGGGGTGGAAAGCTGGTTATCCAGCTGTATAACGCTACCGAAGACGAAGGCCTGGCTGACAGCGATGTCACAGTCAGCACGGACGGCGTGCGCCGCACAGTGAAAGCCGGCGACGTGATCACGCTGAGCCCCGGTGAGAGCATCACCCTGCCGCCGTACTGCTACCACAAGTTCTGGGCCGAAGAGGGCCGGGTGCTGGCCGGCGAGGTGTCGGTCGTCAACGATGACAGCGCCGATAACCGCTTCCTGGATCCCATCGGGCGTTTTCCGGAGATCGAAGAGGACGAAGAGCCGCTGTACCTGCTGGTGAACGATTATGAGAAATACTATCAGGTGGAAAGGAGATAGCTGCTGAGCGCCGGATAGACTCTCCCCGGCGTTGATGGAAGGCTTTTCTGGGTAATCAACCGGGAAACGCGCAACCAGCCCTCAGGATAAGACCGCCCGGACACCTTGAGGCTCACGGTATAAAGGCCTGCAAGGCGGCATTTCTGCCGATTGTCACGCCTTTAAGGTGACAACAGCTGTGTGGGGTGAATGTTACAATGACCCCGGGTCTATCCTGAGGGAGACTCTTTTAAAAATAAATAACCATCAATGCCGGTAAAAAATTAATTTACAGGAGAGTTAAATGATTACTACAACACTATTTCCAGGACGCTATATTCAGGGACCAGGTGCGCTGCGCCCACTGGGTAAGGAATTGAAGCGTTTTGGTCAGAAAGCCTTTGTCATCTGTGACCCCTTCGTTTACAAAACCCTGCTGCCCGGCTTCAAGGACAGCCTGACTAGCGAAGTCGAAGCCTGCATCGAGGCCTTCAACGGAGAGTGTTCGGATGAGGAAGTCGAACGTCTGGCCGCACAGGGTAAAAGCCTGGGCAGCGAGATCATCGTTGGAATCGGCGGCGGGAAGACGCTGGACACCGCCAAGGCGGTCGCGTACACGTTGAAAGTGCCCGTGGCAATCGCCCCGACGATTGCCTCGACCGATGCGCCCTGCAGCGCTCTTTCAGTGATCTATACCCCGGAGGGCGAGTTTAAACGCTACCTGGTGCTACCGAAAAACCCGGATATCGTGCTGGTGGATACCCAGGTGGTGGCGAATGCGCCGGCGCGCTTTCTGGTCTCCGGAATGGGAGACGCCCTGGCAACCTGGTTTGAAGCCTCCTCCGCCCAGAAAAAGTATGCCGCCAACATGACCGGCAACCGCGGTTCGATGACCGCCTATGCGCTTGCCCGCCTGTGCTACGAAACGCTGCTGCAGTACGGTACTCAGGCGAAGGCTGCCTGTGAAGCAAAGGTTGTGGTGCCAGCCCTGGAACACATCGTCGAAGCCAATACCCTGCTCAGCGGTCTGGGCTTTGAGAGCGGCGGCCTGGCTGCGGCTCATGCCATCCACAACGGCCTGACTGTGCTGGAACAGACACATGCCTACTACCACGGCGAAAAGGTGGCCATTGGAACGCTGTCATCGCTCTTCCTGAGCGACCAGGACCCGGATGTCATCGATGAGGTGTACACCTTCTGTGAAGAAGTGGGTCTGCCCACCACGCTGGCGGAAATTGGCCTGGCGGATGTGGCGGACGAAGAACTGATGAAGGTGGCGGCTGCAGCCACTGCAGAAGGGGAGACCATCTACAATGAGCCGTCCCCCATCACCCCTCAGATTGTCTTTGCTGCGATCAAAACAGCCGACGCCGAAGGCCGGCGCCGCAAAGGCATCTAACGATCAGTAAAGAATAAAAAAAGGGCCGCCCGGCAAAGGCGGCCCTTCTCTTTATGATGCAGTTCAGCCCTTATTAGCTGTCTCGCTGGTGAGGGGCAGTTCGATGCTGAAAACGGACCCTTCACCGGGTTTGCTTTCCACGCGGATCTGACCGCTGTGGGCCTCGACGATGCTCTTCACGATCGCCAGGCCCAGTCCGCTGCCGGCTGCAGGGTGGCTGCTGTGGTAAAAGCGTTCGAAGATGCTGGCCAGGTCCCGTGGGGAGATTCCGGGACCTGTGTCGCGCACCCAGATGTGCAGACGGTCATTAACCAGCGCTGCACCGGCCTCCACAGCACCGCCCGGATCCGTGAATTTGATGGCATTGTCCAGCAGGTTTGAGACGGCAATCTCCAGGCGCCGGCGGTCACACTGAAACGTGATCGGCTGCTCCGGAGGGATAACCTGCATCTGGACGCCTTTTTCCTGCGCGCGCATCACGAAAGGCGCAGCTGTGCTCTGCAGGAACTCCTCTGCATCGCAGGCCTCCAGGTCCAGATCGACCAGCCCGGCGTCCAGACGGGAGAGATCCAGCAGGTTGTGGGTGATCCACTCCAGCCGTTCGATTTGAGTCTGGCTTTCGGTCAGGAACTCCTTCTGCACCTCCGGGTCCTCGCCGGCTCCTTCCTGCAGGAGGATATTGAAGTTTTTCAGCGCTGTGATCGGCGTGCGCAGTTCGTGTGAAGCGTCGGCGATGAAGCGTCTGAGTGCGTCGCGCTCGGCAGACAGCGCCTTAAAGCTGTTTTCGATCTGACTGGCCATCTGGTTAAACTGCAGGGCGAGCTGGCCGATTTCGTCCTGAGACAGGACGGCGGCGCGGATGGACAGGTCACCGCTGCCCATCCGCTGTGCGGCTTCACCGAGATGGCGCAGCGGCGCAGAAAGCCGCTGGCTGATGAACAGCCCCAGGACACCGGCCAGAACGGCTGCGCTGCCCCCGGCGAAGATCAGTGCACGGCGCATGGTGTCCAATGCGCCGGCGCCGAAGTCGCTCCGGCCGCTGATTTCCACGTACCCGAGCAGGCGCCCACCGGAATAAACAGCCTCCTGTACAACCGTAGGAGAGACCTCCTCCGGGATTTCAGGCTCAGGGGCAGGCTGCTGGCTGCCCACGCCAGCGATCTCGTTTCCCGAAGATGATTCAATTGAGAAGCGGCTGCCCCACGGCCCGATGCGGCGGCGGATGATGGCGACGGATGCTCCGGGCAGGTTCCTTTGAATGGATTCCTCCAGTTCGCTCAGCGAGCGGCCGCGGCTGGGAAGGATCCAGAGAAACGGAGCGGCCTGGTAGCGAGTGGAGGGAATTCCCTCCAGCAGCGAAAGCCATTCACCCTGCTGCGGGTAGACCCAGATTAACTGGTTGTCTTCGCCGGGAGAGCCCGAGTCGTAATAGACACCTCCCCCGGCGTCCAGGATGCGCACCCGGTAGTTCCCCAAAAAGGCCGCTGTTTGCACGAGCTGCTGCAGGTCTTCCTGCCGGGTAACGGGCCACAGGAGCTGCCCGACCTGCAGAGCGATCATCTCTGCATTCGACTGCAGCTCCTGTTCTACCTGGCGTTCAAGAGCATTTTCGACGATCTTCAGGGCCAGCAGGCCAAGCACGGTCGCTGTGATGAGCGCCAGAGTTACGTAGCTGGCGGTCAGCCGCCAGCGGATGGAGGAGAAAAACTTCTTCAGATTACGCCTCTCCATTCGATTTTAACTGCGGCAGGGCAGGCGTCCCCTGGCGTTCCCTGCGGAAGAAGCCCCGAATTTCTACCCCGAGATAGACCTGTCCTTCCTGATCCGGATTTTCTTCCAGGGTCACTTCAACCTCGATGGGGTTTCTTTCGCCCTGGCGGATGACCGTGATCTGTACGCTGTCGCCCGGTTCGAAACTGCGAATGGTTTCGATAAAGGCAGTGGGGGATTCAACGGGCTCACCATCGACGGCCGTGATGACATCGCCCTCCTCCAGGCCGGCCCGTTCCGCCGGGCTGTCAGCAGTCACTTCGCTGATCACGATACCCTGCTTGACGCCCTCGGGAAGGTCGTCGAAGAAGGGCAGGTCAAACGGAAGCCCCTCGAAGGGGAAGCGGTCAAAGCGGTACCGGCTGCCTCCCTCCGGTATATCCAGCATACCGGGCACGTGGATGAAATAGATCCCCAGGTACGCACGCCCGGCCTCAACCGGGTTCTCGCCCAGCTCGACCTCGACTTCCAGCGGATCGTCCTCGCCCGCACGCTGAATTTCAAGCGTGATCGTGTCGCCGGGCTCGTAATCCTCCAGCAGTTCACGCAGATCCGTATCCCTGGTGATCTTTTCTCCATTGATCGCCGTGATGAGATCACCCTGCTGGATTCCGGCCTGGTCAGCCGGCCCGCCATCGATCACTTCGCGGACGATAATAGCCGGTGAGCTGGTGACCGAGATTCCCGGTGTGCCGAAAACCCCTACGTCGATATGATCACCCGTGCAGGGCAGGACACCCAGATAGGCCTGGCCAGCCTGCTCCGCCAGGGTGACTTCTACCGTCCGCTCTTCATCTCCGTGACGGTAGCGCAGTTCTACCGTGTCCTCCGGCTCGTAATTCCGCAGCAGCTGGACCAGCTCGCGAGCGGTGTTGACTTCTTCACCCCCGACCTCCAGGAGGATATCGCCGCGCTGCAGGCCCGCTTCTGCTGCGGGGCTGTCGGGCTGCACGCCTGAAATCAGCACGCCATCCTCTCCAGCCTGCACTTCTTCATCCTGAGGCGCGCTGCTCTGGATCCACTTCAGGGGCTCCGGGAGACTGGCCTGAGCGGTATTTGCGTTCATCAAGAAATAGGTGAGCATCGATCCGCCCAGGGCGCCGATTCCCAGCACCAGGAAGAATGCCAGGACTCCAGCAAACAGAAAAAGAACGCGTTTGTTCATGTTCCTTCTACCTCCTTATGGTATTCAAGCTGGTTGAATTGTATAAGGGGGTGGTTATGAACAATTTGCGCTCAGGTTAAGAAATCGCAACAATTCTCCTCAAGACTTTTCGAATTTATAGCCGAATCCGCGCACGGTGACAATCCAGCGCGGGTTTGCCGGGTCGGGTTCTATTTTTTCGCGCAAATGGCGGATATGCACATCCACTGTGCGTTCGCTGCCGACGTCGCTGTCGTATCCCCACACCGCATCGATCAGGGTCTCGCGGGGGATAGGCCGGTTGGGGTGGGTCACCAGATAGCGCAGCAGGCGGAACTCTATCGGCGTCAGATAGACCGGACTGCCCTTTTGATGCACCTGCAGCGTCTCGAGGTCCATTTCGATATCGCCGAAGCGGATCTTCTCTCCGCTCAGCGCTTCAGCCAGCTCGCCGTATGAGCGCCGCAGCAGGGCCCGCACCCGGGAGATCAGTTCGCGCAGGTCGTACGGCTTGACAACGTAATCATCGGCGCCCAGCTCGAGACCAAGGACCTTGTCGACCGATTCGTCGCGAGCGGTGAGGATCAGAATGGGCTGGCGCAGGCCCTCCTGCCTCAGCCGCCGGCAGACGTCGAAGCCGCTGATATCCGGCAGGCGGATATCCAGGAGGATCAAATCGACTTTTTTCTCCTGTGCAGTTTGCAGAGCCTGCTGTCCGGTTTCGGCTCGCAGCACCCGGTATCCCTCTTTCTCCAGCGCGTATTCAAGACCGCGCGCCACCGCGCGATCATCCTCCACGATGAGTATCTGTTCTCCGCTCATGCGATCGCCTCAAGCGACAAAACCGCTGTCCTGCAGCAGCCGGGAAATAAAGGGTACCCGGACCTTTTTCCCCTGGTAGGCCTGAACCGCCCAGAAGAAAAACACCAGATACAGCAGTGATCCCAAACCAACGGTCAGGATGGAAACGGGAATCAGCACGACACCGGCTGTAATCGAGTGCATGGCATGATAACGAATGTAAAGGCTCTGTTTTTTGCTGTCCGCAAACAGCGAATACAGGGCCAGAATGGGCCAGAAGGGGGTAACTGGCAGCCAGGCAAGAGCAGCCCAAAGACGTTCATCCTGGGTAGAAACCTGCGCGTTCCTCATTGCGCTCCTCTCGTCTGCAGATCCTGATCCATCAGCAGGATGATACCTGTTTCACGCGAGATCGATGTTTCTATTGTACCGCTGTTGCCCGGGCCCTTTCGCTTTTTTGAACCGGCCCGGGCGAGGTTTCTTAACGTGTTTTTCACACAGGCTTAACTCGGTTTTGCTTATGCATATCTTTCTCTCATGCTAAGATGCGCTTTGCAGCACGTGTTCGGATTTGATACCAGTAAGCACGAACGAGGATCAGATGTGTTCATCTGCATGCTGTAAGTTACTTTGCCCTGGGGGATCTCTAAGGGTTTGGA
Source organism: Chloroflexota bacterium (assembly GCA_012516075.1). Lineage (GTDB taxonomy): Bacteria > Chloroflexota > Anaerolineae > Anaerolineales > UBA4823 > JAAYXE01. Next base: position 74,237 of record JAAYXE010000037.1, read on the forward strand.
TCCAACTGGTCAACAAGGATGTTGCGCTGCTCAATCCCCTCTGGGAAGGCATCTTCCCAGCTTGAAAAAAGGAGCAAAGTTTGAAAACGAAACTGCTGGCGATTGTTGCCTGTCTCTCCCTTTTTGTGGTCGTACCGGTATTTGCATCGTCCGCTAATGAACCCCCGGCGCCCTGGATGGCGCCGCCCCCCCTGGTTTTGGAACCAAACTGGATTGAAGAAAGCACCTCTGCAGGTGCAGATATGGCTGTGGCTGCGGCCAGTAATAAAGTTTTTATCCCACTGCTGACAGCGCCCAACGGCGGTGGGGGCGGAGATAATCGCGTCAGTGGAGAAGCACAAACCGCGATCCGCCTGGTTAATGAATATCGCGCCCTCGCCGGGGTTGGTCCGCTGACGCTGAACCCCACAATCGTAAAGGCTTCAGAAAATCACGCCCGGTACCATATGTTAAATGTTTCCGATCCGGACGCCTGGATTTACGGCGCTCATGGAGAGGTGGACAAAAAACCGGGGTATACCGGACAGTGGCCTTCAGACCGGCTCGAAAGACAGGGCTTTCCCTGGATCGGCGGAGCAGAGGTTATCCATTACTACGGTGATCCGGAAACTGCTGTGCGGGACTGGATGAATACCGTCTATCACCGTATTCTGCTGCTCGATCCAGTGGCCGAGTACGCCGGTTACGCCGGGGACCAGAACAGCCAGACGGCCATCGATGTGATGGATTTTGGGATTGGACCGGAAAGCAGACAGAAAAAGCAGCCCGCTCCCTACCCCCTGGCTTATCCGGCGAATGGACAGAAAAATGTCCCGGTTTCCTGGAGCGGTCTGGAAGCACCCGACCCGCTGCCTGCAGGAGCCAAGAAACCCGTCGGTTTCCCCTTCACGCTGCAGGGCGTGGGAGGGACCCTGGTAGTCGATAAAATCGAACTGGTGGACGGTGCCGGTAACCGGGTGGCGATTCACCCTAATCCGCCTGACTGCTCCAGTTTCAACTGCTACGCAGTGATCGCAGTCTCGCCCCTGAAGCCGAACACCGTTTACCGGGTGCATGCCAGAGGTAATGTGGGCGGCGTCCCCTTCGACCAGACGTGGGAATTCCGTACCGCTCGCTGATAACCGGCTCACGGTCAGTCTGAAATTAAAATTCTGCAGAAATACCCTGGAATCCACCCAGGGTATTTCTATTGACCTGTCCCCTTATGACCAATATAATCGTACGGATGGACATCCAGGAACTGACACAGGCCATGCATCGCTTCGTCCGCGCTCAGGGGTGGTACGAGCCCGACAGCCAGCGCCCCCAGACCCTGCGGAACCTCGCTATTTCCTTAAATCTTGAGGCGGCAGAAGTCCTCGAATATTTTCAATGGGATGACGAGTTGAAGAACAGCGCAGAGTTCGCGGGAGAGCTGGCAGATGTGGCCCTGTACCTGCTGCAGATCGCCAGCCTTGCTGATATTGACCTGGAGCAGGCCATCTTAGACAAGCTGGAAAAAAACTATTCTCGTAAATGGGACTGATTCTCACATACCGGGACTGATTGAACATCATGAGCAATGAAAAACTTCCTTCACGCAGCGAAAACTTTTCCGAATGGTACAACCAGGTGGTGCAGCGGGCCGAACTGGCCGATTATGCCCCCGTGCGCGGCTGCATGGTTGTCCGCCCGTATGGATGGTCGATCTGGGAAAACATACAGCAGGCGCTGGATAAACGGTTCAAAGCGACAGGGCATGTAAACGCGGCCTTCCCGCTCTTCATTCCCATGTCCTTCCTGGAGAAGGAAAAGGAGCACGTGGAGGGTTTCTCGCCGGAACTGGCGGTGGTGACCGTCGGCGGGGGTGAAAAGCTTGAAGAACCCCTCGTGGTGCGGCCGACGTCGGAAACCATCATCGGGTACATGTATTCCAAATGGATCAAATCGTACCGGGACCTGCCGGTGCTGATTAACCAGTGGGCCAATGTGGTCCGCTGGGAGATGCGCACGCGCCTCTTCCTGAGAACCCTGGAGTTCTACTGGCAGGAAGGGCACACCGCCCACGCCACCGCGGAGGAAGCGGAAGAAGAGACCATGCGCATGCTGAATGTGTACACCGATTTTGCCGAGAACGAAGCCGCGGTCCCGGTGGTCCCGGGTGTGAAGAGTGAAAGCGAGAAGTTCGCCGGAGCGGTGCGCTCGTACACTATCGAGGCCATGATGGGCGACCGGCGCGCCCTGCAGTCGGGGACCTCGCACTTCCTGGGCCAGAACTTCGCAAAAGCCTTCGACATCCAGTTCCTGGACTGGAACAACGAACTCCAGTATGCCTGGACCACCTCCTGGGGGCTGTCGACCCGCTTTGTCGGCGCGATTATCATGACCCACGGCGACGATCAGGGTCTGATCCTGCCGCCGCGGCTGGCACCCATCCAGGTTGTGATCGTTCCGATTTATAAGAACGACGACGAGAAAGCGCGCGTCATGGAAACCGTCAACCGGGTGCAGTCTGAACTGTCCGCTTTCCGTGTGCATGTCGACAGCCGCACCGAGCTGACCCCGGGATTCAAATTTAACGACTGGGAGCTGCGGGGCGTGCCTCTGCGGATCGAAATTGGGCCCAAGGATGTGGAAAAGGGAAGCGTGGCCTTCGCCCGCAGAGATATCCCCGGAAGAGAGGGGAAATCCTTTGTCTCGCAGGATGGGCTGGCGGACAGCGTACAGAAGATGCTGGACGAAATTCAAAAGTCGCTTTTCCAGCGCGCGCTGGCTTTCCGTGAGGCGAATACCTACCGCCCGGATGCCTATGACGAACTGAAGGAAGCCGTTCAGAAGGGCTGGGCGCTCGCCTGGTGGTGCGAAGATGCCGACTGCGAGGCGAAGGTCAAAGAAGACACCCGGGCGACCACGCGCTGCATTCCTCTCGAGCAGGAAGGTGGCCAGGGCACCTGCGTGGTCTGCGGCCGGCCTGCGGCGAGAAAGGTGTATTTTGCCCGCGCTTATTAATAAAGGGATGCAAACGGATCTGGGACGGCGGGATCCAGGGAGCTTTCTACTGTAAAATGCCTGCTATTCAGCCTGCCCGTCTGCGCCAGCAGGCTGCGCTCCTGGCGGAATCGTTCCACGAGCCGGAATCGTTTCTCCGCAGCCTGCACCATCTGATGGAGTTCTACGCCGACCGCGCCCACCGGCCGGGGAGGTCAGGGACGCCGGCGCCTCTGCTGCCGGCGTACCACGTTCGGCCGCCGGTGCTGCGCCAGCTGTGGCTCGAGCTGGCCCCTCACGCGCGCGAGGACCCGCAGGCAGCGCTGCGCCTGTGCAGTGCCTTATGCGACCACGGCTATCAGGAAACTCGTTTGCTGGCCATCCATTTGCTGGGGGTCATCCCCGTCCAGGACCCGGATTTTATTCTCGGTAAGGTGAACGAATGGCTGGGGGCGAAGAGTGACCTGCTGCTGGTCGATGCCATGCTGGAGCACGGCTTTGCCGGTCTGCGGGGTTCATGTCCTGGCGTACTGCTGGAGCAGATCGAAAAATGGCTGCAGAGTGACCGCCAGCACGAACAGCGCTACGGTTTGCGCGCACTGCTGCCGTTTATCCGCGATCCAGAATTTGAGAACATGCCCGTCATTTTCCGGCTGGTCACTCCATACTGCCGCGTAATCCCCTCGGCAGGCCTGCGGCCCGATATTCTCGATATCATCGCCGCTCTGGCGCGCCGTTCACCACCCGAAACATCCTTCTTTCTGAGGGAACTTCTGTACACGCCTGAGTCTCCCGACACACCCTGGCTGGTGCGCAACAGCCTGAAATCGTTCCCGGTCCAACAGCAGAGCAGTTTGCGGTCGAAGCTGCGCGAAATCGAGCGGCTGTAATCACCCCCTTGTCGTTTATAATAAGAGGAAACTTGCCGATTCAAAACGGTCATCCATGTTTTCCTCATTCAAACGCGTCCGCAACCTGCGCCGTTATCATACGATTATCTCTGTTTTAACGCGCCACGGCTTCGGATCGGTGCTGCATATGCTGCAGGCCGACCGCTACTTTCCGCTGCCCCCCAGAATTACCAGATCCGAAATACCTGCTGTTCAACATACTCCGGCAGTGCATTTACGCCTGGCGCTGGAAGAGCTCGGCCCGACCTTTGTTAAACTGGGTCAGGTGCTGAGCACGCGCCCCGATCTGCTCCCACCGGAATTTATCATAGAACTCAGCCGGCTGCAGGATCGCGTGCCGCCGGTCGAATGGCAGCAGATCTGCACGGTGATGGAAACCGAGTACGGCCGTGACCCGGCGGACATCTTTTCTTCCATTGATCCTACGCCTCTGGGATCCGCCTCCCTTTCCCAGGTGCATGCCGCCACCCTGAAGACGGGCGAGGAAGTTGTGATCAAAGTACTGCGTCCGAACATCGAGGCGGTCATCGAGGCGGACCTTGAGATCCTGAACGATATCGCCCGGCTGGCGCAGCGTACCCAGGTGGGGAGGCATTACGATATTGTCGGCATTGTCGACCATTTCTCGTTCACCCTGAGGAATGAGCTGGACTACCGCCGGGAAGGCTTAAATGCCGAACGCTTCCGCATGAATTTTGAGGATGACCCTTTCCTCTATATACCGAAAGTTTACTGGGATGCCTCTACACAGCGCATACTGGTGTTAGAACGGCTGTCGGGCATCAAATTCGGCTCACCGGAGGCTCTCGTTGAGGCCGGCGTCGACCTCCAGGAGCTTGCGTATCATACCTCCAGGGTGATCGTCAAAGAGATCATGGAAGACGGATTCTTCCATGCCGACCCACACCCGGGAAATTTCGTCGTTACGCCGAAATCCTGCCTGGATGAGCAGGATAGTGAGGCGGAAAGCCCGGAAGAACGTCCGGCGGAGCAGGTGGAGTTCTGCCTGGGCGTGATGGACTTCGGTATGGTTGGGTTTATTTCCAGGACGGACCGCATGAACCTGGTGCAGGCCGCTTATCTGGCCTCCAGGAACGATGCTGCGGGGCTGGTGGAGCATATGCTGCGCATGGGCGCGCTCCCGGACCGAGTCGACACGCGGGCCCTGGAGCGAGAAATCGAACGCATTTTCAACCGCTACAGCGGTTTGCCGCTGAAGGAACTCGAGGCCCGTCAGATCCTCGACGAACTGCTTAATCTGGCATTCCACTACCGGATCTCTCTGCCGCCCGATCTGTGGCTGTTGTTCAAGACTATCACCATGATGGAAGGGCTGGCCCGCCAGTTTAATCCGGAATTCAATATGCTTCAGATATTTGAGCCGCAGATCCGGCGGGTGTTCGTCCAGAACCGGATGCCGTGGGAGTGGGGCCCGGCGTTTCTATCTGATCTTGAGTCGCTGGCCTTCACATTAAAGGAATTACCGTCGATTGGGGAGGGGCTGCTGCGCGGTATCCAGCAGGGCGAGTTCCCGCTTACGATCCGCATGGCCGCCAGTAAGGAAACGATGGACCGTCTGGACCGGGTGAGCACGCGTTTTTCCCTGAGCATCATCACGGCAGCGTTTATCCTGGGCCTGGCCATCCTATTACCGCTGGCCAGCGGCAGTACAATCGCCACCGCGCTGGTGGCGATTGGATTTTTCGCCGCGCTGATGCTGGGCGTGTGGATCGTGCTCTCCATTCTGCGTTCCGGAAAATAGTGCATGCACCGGTGGTTCATCAGGGGGAATATCATCATACCTTGCTCCCGTACCCTCTGTTTGGTATAATGGCCCCTCAGACTAGACCGGCCGTGTGGTGGAGGCACACCCTCCAGCTGCTGGCCTGGAGACCTGCTCAGTTATTGAATTGAAAGGAGTAGATGTCATGCCGCTGGACAAAGAAGTTAAATCCAAATTGATTGAAGAATTTTCCCGGCACGAGGGAGACACCGGATCGCCGGAGGTTCAGGTGGCTCTGCTTTCCAGCCGGATCAACCAGCTCACCGAGCACCTGCGCCGCAACACGCACGATGAATCCTCGCGCCGCGGCCTGCTCAAACTGGTTGGCCAGCGCCGCAGGCTGCTGGCTTACATTCGCCGCAAGGATTTTCAGCGCTATATGGCGCTTACCGAACGGCTTAATATCCGCCGTAAATAGTCACCACTCGAGTAGATGGTTGGCAGGTCTCCCATCTACTCGTTTTATTTAAACGGGGGAAACAACGTCCGGGCGGGCGCGCCTTCCATTAAGCAGGAAAATTCCGCACGCTGGGTTACGGCAATGTTTTTCGTAACCCTGACTGCGGTATAATAAGAATCGTTGCGTGTGGGAGATCAGCACACACAAACCTCAGAATCATATGATTCAGGAACTATTTGCCTGCGAGTTGGGAATTGAAAGGCGCCGGTAACCCCGTTGCCGGCGCCTTTCAGTCCCTGACTCCGCAGGCGATCTCAAGGAGAAACGATGATACCAGAACCAAAACGTTATTCAGTTACGATCAGCAATAAGACTTTCACCTTTGAAACGGGAAAGCTTGCCGGTCAGGCAGGGGGCGCAGTCAATCTGCAGCTCGGTGAAACCGTGGTGTTTGCCGCGGCGACCATGTCCGCCGAGGTGCGTCAGGGGATCGACTTCTTCCCCCTGACGGTTGACTATGAGGAGCGGATGTACGCCGGTGGGCGTATTCCGGGTTCTTTCTTCCGTCGTGAGGGGCGGCCCACGGAAGAAGCGATTTTAACCGCCCGGCTGACAGACCGCCCGCTGCGCCCGCTGTTCCCCAAAGACCTGCGCAACGACGTGCAGGTGATTCTGTATGCCTTCTCAACTGATGGAGAGAATCCGATTGACATCCTGGCGGTGAATGCCGCTTCTGCCGCGCTGATGATTTCGGATATCCCCTGGAACGGGCCGGTTGGAGCGGTGCGCGTTGGCCGCATTGAAGGCGAGTTTGTGCTCAACCCGACCTATTCAGACCTGGAATACTCCGATCTGGACCTGCGTATTGCGGGCACCCGCGATGCCATCCTGATGGTCGAATGCGGGGCGAATGAAGTCACTGAAGACGTAATGGTAAAGGCCCTGGAGTTTGGTCACCAGTCGCTGCAGCCGCTGATCGACATCCAGGAGCAGATGCGGGCGGAAATCGGCAAGCCGAAGCGCGCCTACACTTCCTTTGCGGTCGATCCTGCTCTGAAAGAACAGGTGTACGAGCGCATTCGCCAGCCGGTAACCGATATCCTCAGCCAGCCTTACGTCAAGACCGAGCGCAACCTGGCCCTTGACCAGCTGCGCGAATCGGTGGTGCTTGAGTTCGCCGGAGAAGATGAGACGCTGGCGCCGGCGGTGAAGAGCGCGTTTGAAGACGCTTTCCGTAAGGTCGTGCGCGACCGCATTCTGGAGACGGGGATCCGCCCGGATGGACGCCGCACGAACGAAATCCGCCCCATCTGGTGTGAAGTGAACGTCAGCCCGCGGGCCCACGGCTCGGGGATCTTCACCCGCGGTGAAACCCAGGTGATGACAATTGCCACCCTGGGCACGCCGCGCGAAGCACAGGAGCTGGACAACCTGACGCCCTCCGAGACCAAGCGCTACATGCACCATTACAACTTCCCGCCCTTCTCGACCGGTGAAGCCCGCGCGCTGCGCGGTGCCTCGCGGCGCGAGATCGGGCATGGAGCGCTGGCGGAGCGCGCGCTGCTGCCGGTGATCCCGCCGGAATCGGAGTTCCCATATGTGCTGCGCCTGGTTTCCGAGGTGCTGAGCTCGAACGGTTCCTCATCAATGGCATCCGTCTGCGGGTCGACGCTGGCGCTCATGGATACAGGCGTGCCGATCAAGGCGCCGGTGGCCGGCGTGGCGATGGGCCTGATCAAAGAAGGCGACCGCTATGCCATCCTGACCGATATCCTGGGAATGGAAGACCATCTGGGCGACATGGATTTCAAAGTGGCCGGCACCGATCGCGGCATTACCGCCCTGCAGATGGATATCAAGATCGGCGGCATCTCCTCTGAAATGATGGCGGAGGCCCTCGAGCAGGCGCGCCAGGGGCGCATCCAGATCCTGGATAAGATGATGGAAGTGATCTCGGCGCCGCGGCCCGATTTGAAACCCCACGCGCCGCGCATCACCGTGCTGCACATCCCGGTGGATAAAATCGGTGCGGTTATCGGTCCGGGCGGCAAGACCATCCGCAGCATTCAGGATGAGACCGGCGCCAAGATCGATATCGGCGAGGACGGTTCGGTTTACATCGCTACCACCGACGGTGAGAGCGCCATGCGTGCGCGCGAGCGCGTGGAAGCGCTGACAGAGACAGCCGTGATCGGCCGCATCTACACCGGGCGTGTGGTGCGCACGACCGATTTCGGGGCCTTTGTCGAAATCCTGCCCAATGTCGACGGCATGGTGCACATCTCCCAGCTCGACACCCAGCGAGTGGATAAGGTTGAAGACGTTGTGCGTGTCGGCGATGAAATCACCGTGATGGTGACGGATATCGATCCCCAGGGTAAGATCCGCCTTTCACGGCAGGCTGTCCTGGAAGGGTGGACGCCGGAAGAAGCGGCTGAGCGCGACCGCCCGCGCAGCGGTGCGGGGCGGCCGGCCGGAGGCGGCGGGCGAGGCGGTGACCGCGGCGGTGACCGCCGCGGATCTGGCGGAGGCCGCAGGCGGCGGCAGTAAAATCTTACAGATTTAGAGAGGCGTTCATCACGAACGCCTCTCCTTTCACCCATTGGGTCGATCGTACCTGACTTCCTGGGGGAGGGAAGATTGTCATCATAATGATTATTGGACCTTCAGATGAACTGAAGAATTGGAGGGATAATGACCACGAATAAAATCGGTATCGCCAGCAGCTACGATCTCGATAATCATGGTCTGCGCAACATCAACCTGGCTCACTGGACGCTGCCAACCCCGGCCCTGATCGAGCGGATCGTCAGCCGGAGGGAGGGTCAGCTGGCCCACGAAGGTTCGGTGGTGGTGCGGACC
>JAAYXE010000038.1 GCA_012516075.1 Chloroflexota bacterium
CCTTCATCTACACAGCGGAAGCGCGGGCAGGGGAGCTAATCGACTCTCCAGAAGGCACACTGCGGTGGATCCCCGATTCCGAACTGCTGCAGCTCAATCTATGGGAAGGCGACCGGATTTTTATCCCCTGGATTTCACAGCCGGGCTTTTTCTCCGCCAAGTTCATTTACCGGGGTGGAAAGCTGGTCGAGCATCATGTCATTCACTATCCGTGATCCCGCAGCAGCTGTGCTGATGCATCTTTATTTAAGGGCAGCAGGGCCGGAGTGTTCACTCCGGCCCTGCTGCCTCATCTCCCCTATCCATCGATCAAAAATGGGATTACTGCCCGTACTGCTGAAATATGCCCAGGACTTTATCGGCATAATAATATCCGACGTTCATGGGGCCATAAGCCTTCAGTGCATCCCGGTAATTTCCATATTTGCTGATCAGGCGCGCCAGCATCTCTGTTCCGTAGCGCACATTAAACTCCGGATCCTTCAGGCTTTCGGTGGTCGGCCGGTCGCTGAAACAGGGACCGTTGATGCACATAAATGAAGCTGCAAGGCCGTCCCGGGGCATTACCTGCATCAGTCCGACCGCACCGCTCTTTGAATAAGCAGCCGGATTTCCGCCGCTTTCCTGCCAGATCAGGGCAGCGACAAGATCGGGCGGCAGGTTCCTCTCCTTTGCGTAATACGATATCAGGTTGCACCACTGCAGGATGCTCTCAGGGAACTTTGGGCTGACCTCGCATACGTCTGGAATTGCAGCTTCGACTGAGACGGCATTCTGCCCGGAGTCAGACGCCTGCACGGCAGCTGCGGTTTGCGTTGCCTCCGCTTCTGTAACTGGTGGGGCGGGAGTGCCATTATCAGCCGCTCGAACAGACTGGGGGTAATTGATTCCGGATGCGACCAGGTACAGGAAACCGGAAAGGAGCAGCGCTCCCAGGATCGTCCCCTGAATGACCAGACGGGGGCCTAATTGCATAACATCCTCCAGTGAAAGAAAATGCTTTTATTGATTTTTGTGGTAGAATAGAACAGTTGTTCTAGGTCATTGGGTGCGGTATATCAAGAAGCTGCCTTTCGTCAACAAATGATTGCCTCTTGACAAACTAGAACAAGTGTTCTATATTATACATACAACTCATTGCAATGTCAATCGCGCAATCACTCAGGTACCTGCAGATTAATCTTCGATCAGCTCATTCACTATCCCCTACAGGAGGTCAGCCATGAATTCAGGCGGTATTCAGGGCACAGATTTTCGAACAACCTTTCACCACTTCCGCTTGCAGCGCGGGCTGGCGTTCGGCATTATCATCATTGCCGCGCTGCTCGCTTTTGAGATCTTTAACTTCAGCACCACAGACTACGCTTTGTCCGACCTGCTGGGCGACCTTAGCTTTTTGGGAGTGCGCTGGGCGACCATTCTGGCCATCGCGTTCTGTGGCATCGACTTCGCCGGGATCGCCCGTCTTTTCACCCCTGAAGAGGGGGCGGATGAGCCGGCTGAGGTGTGGTATTTGTTTGGCGCCTGGCTGCTGGCCGCAACGATGAACGCCATGCTCACCTGGTGGGGGGTGTCAACGGCAATCGTCAATCACCAGGCGCTGGGCAGCGCGGTGATTGAGCGCGAGACTTTGCTGCGTGTGGTTCCGATTTTCGTCGCCGTTCTGGTCTGGCTCATCCGCGTCCTCATTATCGGCACCTTCTCGGTTGCCGGTGAGCGCCTGTTCTCGCAGGCCAACCAGCGTATGCCGTTTCCAGTTCGTTCTTACCGTGTCCCGGCTGCACCGATGCCTGCTCCGCCGACTCCCGTTCGCTCGCTGGGCAGCAGCAGCAGCCGGATGCCAGCCCCCCGGGCAGCGGCTTCCACTCGCAGCATTACACCGGCTCCCAAGCCTACTCGCTCTGCGCACCAGGTTCCGCAGGAGACGAGCGACACCCGCCAGGAGCAGCCCAGCTATCACCGGCCTGAGCCGACCTACCATCCGCTTTCGGCCAGCCCCGCATCTCCACGGACGCAGGTCTCCAACCCCGGGTCGGGTTATTCCCGTTCGCTGAACGCTGGCGGCATGCGGCGCAGATAAGATGCTGCAGATACTGCACGAATGTTGAAAGAACAAATATCCCCTGCAGCGGGGCCGGGGATATTTGTTCTCAATTGGGTTAATTTTTAGCTTTTTATAGTCTTGGTTTATTGAATGTCCTGCTGCGCTTCTTCTCGGCAGGAACCTTTTGCCAGCGGCAGCCAGATACAGAAGGTCGTACCATGAGGATCTCTGTTGGTCACTTCGATCTGCCCGCCGTGATTTCGAACGATCCAGTAGGCGATTGAAAGGCCCAGACCGAAACCCTTGCCGTCTTTTGAGCGGGTGCGCGATTTTTCGCCGCGGTAAAAGCGTTCGAAAATATGCGGTAGATCCTCCGCCGGTATGCCCGGCCCGGTATCCGAAATGGTCAGCCGCGCTCGCTCGTCTACTTTCCCCAATCCCACAGTGACCTCGCCTCCGGGCGGGGTATACTGGATGGCGTTTCCGATCAGATTGACAAGCACCTGCTTTAAACGATCTGCATCGCCGCAGACCAGCACCTGATCGATTGTCTCCAATTTTAACTGCAGGCGGTCACGGGCCAGAACGCTCATCTGCTGCATGGCTTCCAGCAGTAGAGTGTCGAGCTCGATGGTTTCCCGGGCAAGCGGCAGCCGCCCGGATTCCGCCTGGGCAAGCAGGAGCAGGTCTCCGACCAGGCGGGTCAGCCGGCTGACCTCGTTGTCGATGCTGTCCAGCGACTCATCATCGGTGCAGTTCATGCGCCGCATCAGATCGACGTTGCCCTTGATAACCGTGAGCGGCGTGCGCAGTTCGTGGCCCACATCGGCCAGGAAGCGCCGCTGGGTATTGAAGAGTTTTTCCAGCCTGCTGAGCGTCTGGTTGAATGCGTGGATGAGCTGTCCCACTTCATCCGTCTGCGGTCCCTGGTAAGGGATGCGGCGGGAGAGATCGTCAGCGCGTGTAATCTGCAGGGCTGTTTGTGTAACCGTCTCCAGTGGTGAGAGCGCCTGCTGCGTGCTGATCCAGGCAACCAGACCGGCCACCGCCATCGAAATGATCGCCCCTCCAAAGAGGACGCGCAGCAAGATTGTCTGGATGATATCCAGGCTGGTCAGGCTGGTGCCGACCTGAATAACGCCTGTGATGCGGTTGCTGGCAACAATGGGGACGGTGAGCACCTGCAGGTGGACTCCGGAGACCGTGACATCGCGCAAGACATTGTCAACAGCCCCCATACTGACCGCATCCAGTGGACGGTTCAGGCCGCGCACATTATCGGAAAAGGCCAGAAGCTGGTGATCGCGGGTCCAGACCTGCACGTACACATCGGCAAAGAGGTTAATGTCAGCCAGGGAGACCTCCAGGTCTCCCTGTTGATTTACGCGTGCCTGGTCGATCACCTGGGCGGCGACATTTCCCAGTGTATAGTTGATTTGATTCGTGAGGATGACGCTAACGGTTACATAAACTGCTGTGCCGAACAGCAGGAGAATCCCCCCGACGATAAAAGTGTATAAAAAGGCGAGCCGCGCTCGAAGGGTCATAATTCAGATAACACTGCCGTTTTGCAGGGGAGCGAGCGCAGGAAGAAGGGGGATGAGAATAACCAGCCAGATCCACGTGACCGGAAAATGCTAAGACTCCTCTCGAAGCACGTATCCCATGCCGCGCACCGTATGGATCAGGCGCGATTCACCCTCGGCCTCCAGTTTCTGGCGCAGGTAGCGAATGTACACCTCGATGATGTTGCTCTCGCCTCCAAAGTCATACCCCCAGACGCGATCGAAGATCATATCGCGGGTGAGCACCTGGCGCGGATGGCGCAGGAAGAGTTCCAGCAGTTCGTACTCTTTAGCGGTCAGGGAGATCACACGGTCGCCCCGGGCAGCCTGCCGGGTACCGGTATCGAGAGAGAGGTCTGCAAAGCGGAGCACCTGCGGCCGGCTGGGCTGAGCACGCCGCAGCAGGGCGCGAATACGAGCGAGAAGCTCATCCAGGTTGAAAGGCTTGACCATGTAATCATCGGCCCCCATATCAAGCCCCTGGATGCGGTCGCTGACAGTGTCTTTGGCGGTCAGGATCAGAATCGGCACCGGCCCCCCGGCTCGCAGCCGCCGGCACACTTCCAGCCCGTCAATGCCCGGTAGCATCAGGTCGAGCACCACAAGGTCGGGTGGGTTGTCGCGCGCCAGAGCCAACCCTGACTGCCCATCCGTGGCCGTATCTACCTGGTATCCCTCATAAGCCAGCCCGCGGCGCAAAAACTTCAGGATCGCTTCATCGTCTTCGATAATTAAGATGCGAGCAGTCATTTTGCCCTCCGTTTTTAATATACCACAGGCTCAGAAAAGACAAAAGGTCTTGAATAACCGGCGAAATTCTCCACGATTCAATGCTAATAAAAAAGAACCAGGCTTCACCGGAAGCCTGGTTCCTGAGCTGCAGTAGAAGAGATTACTAGGCAATCTCGATGACGGCGCCGGCAGCTTCGAGCTTCGCCTTGGCGTCGTTGGCAGCTTCTTTGCTCACAGCTTCGAGGACCTTACCACCGGCGGTCTCAGCCAGGTCCTTGGCCTCTTTCAGGCCCAGGTTGGTGAGCTGGCGGATGGTCTTGATGACCTCGATCTTCTTGGGACCGGCGTCCTTGATGATGACGTCGAACTCGGTCTTCTCTTCGACGGCCTCAGCGGCAGCACCACCACCGTTGCCAGCACCAGGGCCGACGGCAGCCACGGCAACCGGTGCGGCGGCGGAAACGCCCCATTTCTCTTCCAGCTTCTTCACGAGTTCAGCAGCTTCGATCACGGTGAGTTCGCTCAGCTGCTCGACGAGTTTATCCAAATCAGCCATTTTCGTACTCCTTATCGGTTCGTTCTAGTTTCAAATGTATGTGGTTCACTGTTGACCAGTAAATCCGGGTTGATAAAACGGTAATGGCATGTGCCATTATGCAGCTGCCTCGGCTGCTGCTGGTGCGCCTTCGCGATCGGCAAAGGCCTTGACCACGGCGGCCACCTGGCGTCCGGGTTCGGCCAGAACGCGAGCCAGGCGAGTAGCAGGGGCAACCAGGGTGCCCAGCAGCTGTGCACGGACAACCGGCAGCGGCGGGAGATCTGCCAGAGCCTGTACACTTTCAGCGCTGATGGCTGCCTTATTCAGGTATCCGCCTTTGACCTTCAGAAACTCGGACGTGCGGGCAAAGTCAGAAACTGCTTTTGCCAGAGCCGCTGCATCCTCGAACGCAAAGGCGATCGCAGTGCTTCCCTCCAGGAATTTCTCCGGAGTTTCAAGGCCGGCTTCTTTGAATGCCACCTGGCCCAGGGTATTCTTGACCACGTGGAACTCACCACCGGTAGCGCGCACTTTTGCGCGCAGTTCATCGAGCTGCTTCATCGTCAGGCCGGTGTACTGGGTCACGACCATCGCCTGGCTCTTGTTCGCCCACTCGATGTACTGGTTAACGACTTCCTGCTTTCGTTCCTTCGATATAGCCAATGTTCACTCACCTCCTTCCTAAAAGAAAAGTCTTTGCCTCGCAGCCTGCCGGCAAAGACTTCTCCATCCCGACATACGCCGGGTTATCTTCTGGAGTGTGTCTTCACCTGAGCAGGATATTAAGCTGTCGGGCAGTTCTGCCGATCAGCACCCGCCGTCTTGGGCGAAGCAAAATTGATTAATGAAGATTGAGTTACTTACACTCTCAGTTCCATGGCCTGGGACTGGTTGGTGTCGACTTTGATGCCAGGCCCCATAGTAGTTGTCAGCGTGACGCGCCGGATGTATGCACCCTTGGCAGCAGCCGGACGCGCTTTCTTGATCGCATCGATCAGGGCAGCCATGTTGTCATAGAGCTGCTCGTCGGTGAAGGAGACCTTTCCAATCGGAACGTGCAGGTTGGCGGTCTTGTCCACGCGGAATTCAACACGCCCTGCCTTTGCCTCGCGGATCACGCGCGGCAGGTCCTCAGCGGGAACGACTGTGCCGGCTTTCGGGTTCGGCATCAGCCCGCGCGGACCAAGGACGCGACCCAGGCGGCCTACTTTACCCATCATGTCGGCGGTAGCGATGGCAACATCGAAATCCGTCCAGCCGCCCTGGATGCGGTTGATGGTTTCATCGTCATCGGCCACAAAGTCAGCGCCGGATTCGCGAGCCAGTGCCGCGCCTTCGCCCTGGGCGAAAACGAGCACACGCACCGTTTTACCCAGGCCGTGAGGCAGCACGACCACGTCACGCACCTGCTGGTCAGCGTGGCGCGGGTCAACACCCAGGCGCACGTGGACTTCGACAGTCGCGTCGAAATTGACCGGCGATGTTTCTTTGGCGAGAGCGATGGCCTCGCTGGGGCTGTAGTTTTTGTCTCGGTCGATTTTGGCTAATGCAGCCAAATATTTCTTACCATGTTTTGCCATGATTTCTCCTTCGTGGTGCAAACGGGCCCTATAAAGCGCCCTCCCACCGGGGTTCAGTCTACGATTTGCAGCCCCATGTTGCGGGCTGTACCTTCAATCTGGCGCATAGCGCCTTCAATATCCACCGCGTTCAGATCGTTCATCTTCAGTTCAGCGATTTCGCGGATCTGGGCGCGGGTCACTTTGCCTACTTTCTCGCGAGGGGCGTTTGACGATCCTTTTTCGATCCCGGCTGCCTTCTTCAACAGGATAGAGGCCGGCGGAGTCTTGAGGATAAAAGTGAACGATCCATCGGTGTAGATGCTGATTTCTGCAGGAACGACCTCGCCGATGCGGTTTGCCGTGCGAGCGTTGTACTCCTTGCAGAAAGCCATCAGGTTGATACCATGCCCGGCCAGGGCCGGACCAATCGGGGGTGCAGGATTCGCCTTTCCGGCGTTAATCTGCAGACGAACAACAGCTTTTAGTTTCTTGGCCACAATTTATCTCCTTCGTGGTAATAGCGGGTTTTTATCTGGGATCACCCTCCCACCAGACAGACGGTACTTTGGCTGACCGCCTGTCAATTACGCTTTTTCCACTTGCAAAAAGTCTAATTCCACGGGTGTTTCACGCCCGAAGAAATTCACCATTACACGAACTTTGGCGCGTTCCATATCGATCTCTGAAACGGTGCCGCGAAAGTCGTTGAATGGGCCGTCCACAATGCGCACCCGTTCACCGGGTTTGAAGGTGACTTTGATGCGCGGCGCTTCGGCTTCCATCCGCTTGATGATCTGCGCCACTTCTTCAGGTCGCAACGGGGTGGGGCTGTTGCCCATACCCACAAAGCCGGTCACGCCCGGGGTGTTGCGGACCACGTACCAGGACTCCTCGGTCAAAATCATGTTGACCAGGATGTAGCCCGGGAAGACCCGGCGTTCCACGGTGCGGCGCTTGCCGTCTTTGACTTCAATCTCTTCTTCTGTGGGGACGACGACATCGAAGATTTTGTCCTTCATCCCCATCGTCTCGATCCGCTGCTCCAGGTTATGGCGAACTTTGTTCTCGTAACCCGAATAGCAGTGTACGACATACCAGGCGCGGCCGTCTGCCTCTTCCTGATATTCCTCGCCCTGATATTCTTCGCCGAGAGAAAAGTCTTCATCGACCCCGGAATCAATAATGCCCGACGGTTGATCCTCCCCTGAGGGAGTCAAATCCGCGCCGCTCGGCTCAAAAGCATCATTTTGCTGGTCGTCTCGGTCAAAGAAATCCATAAAAACAATATCCTAACTTAACTCAAATCTGCTTGCAGGCATGAAGCATCAGGCCAGTGAAAGCAGAATCCTGAAGAACCAGGTGTAAATATAATCGAGCAGCCCAAGGACAACGCTCATCCCAAAGGTGACCGCCAGAACAACGACGGTGAGATTGGTTGCTTCTCGGCGGCTGGGCCAGTTGACCTTTTTTAATTCGCCAACGGTTTCCCTGAAGTAACGCTGGATGGCGTTCGGCTGCCGGCGGGCAATGCTTTTCTCTTCTTTGGCCACTGAGGCCTCCTTCTATGAACCGGTTACCCGGTCAGATTGTGGCTGCGATTGTTTCCTTAAAACCGCCCGCTAAAAAGTCCGATACGGGCAAAACGCCGCCCTTGAAGACGGCGTTGCTGGAATTCTGGCAGGCCAGGCAGGAATCGAACCCACAACCCCCGCTTTTGGAGAGCGGTGCTCTGCCAATTGAGCTACTGGCCTGTGCTGGCAGCCGGGCAGCAGCTGCATCAGTGTCCGTCTATTATACCACTGACGAGGCGACTGCCCGGCTGAGGTACTACTCCTTACTTGGTTTCCCGGTGCAAAGTATGCTTGCGGCAGTGCATGCAGAACTTGTTCAGTTCCAAACGCCCCGGATCATTCCGGCGGTTTTTCTCGGTTGTGTAGTTGCGATTTTTGCACTCCGTACAAGCCAGAGTAATCACCGGGCGAACATCTTTCTTTGAAGCCATATCTCATCCAAACACCGGCCTGCCCGGTGTTGCTCCTTTACCCGTCAGTATTAGTCCAGGATCTTGGTGATAACGCCGGCGCCGACGGTGAGACCGCCTTCGCGGATGGCGAACTTGGAACCCTGCTCGAGGGCCACCGGGACGATCAGCTCCACTTCCATGTTGACGTTGTCGCCGGGCATGACCATCTC
>JAAYXE010000039.1 GCA_012516075.1 Chloroflexota bacterium
GAGATGGTCATGCCCGGCGACAACGTCAACATGGAAGTGGAGCTGATCGTCCCGGTGGCCCTCGAGCAGGGTTCCAAGTTCGCCATCCGCGAAGGCGGTCTCACCGTCGGCGCCGGCGTTATCACCAAGATCCTGGACTAAGGTAGATTATGGTCAAGCAGAAGATTCGCATTCGCCTCAAGGCATATGATCATCGTGTTCTCGACCAGTCGGCGAAACGCATTGTTGAGACCGCTGAACGGACTGGCGCCCGAGTAGTTGGCCCGGTACCCTTGCCAACTCGCATAGAACGGTTTACAATACGCCGCTCGACTTTTATCGATAAAGACTCTCATGAGCATTTTGAAATCCGAACCCACAATCGCCTGATCGACGTTCTCGATCCGGACTCGAAGACGATCGACATGCTGATGCGATTGAATCTTCCTGCGGGTGTGGATATCGAAATTAAAATCTAAGTTTGTTTCGTGGATACGTGCCGCGTGTCAGGCATCGGGAAAATCATCCGGAGCCTGACACGTGACACGAAAACGCGTGAAACGTAAGTAAGGCAGCGTAAGAACAGACCTGCTCGTGGATCCCACAAAATTAAACGCTCCTCGACAGGCTGGCTAACTGCGCTGCGGTCAGGGATGATGTAGCCAAGCCCAGGCTAACAGTCCCGTATCTTTTGAAACAGGAGACAACTGAGATGTTAAAAGGGCTGATAGGCAAGAAAATCGGCATGACCCAGATTTTCGACGAGGCCGGTTCTGCAATTCCGGTTACGCTCATCGAAGCTGGGCCTTGCTATGTAACCCAGGTGCGCCTGCCTGAGCGAGATGGTTACTCAGCAGTGCAGCTTGGGTTCGAGGAAGTTAAGCCAAAGCGCCTGACTGGTGGTCAATTAGGGCACCTGAAACGCAACAATTTGCCTCCGTTGCGCTACCTGCGTGAATTCCGGGAAAAGAATCCGGAGGTGCAGGAAGGTGACAAGATCACAGTCGGCGTTTTCGCGGTTGGCGACTTTGTGGATGTCGTCGGCACCAGCAAAGGCAAAGGCTTCCAGGGCGGCATGAAACGGTATGGTTTCGGCGGCGGCCCCAAGACGCACGGTCAGTCTGACCGCCAGCGTTCGCCTGGTTCGCGCGGTTCCGGCACGACCCCGGGTCGTGTCTACAAAGGTGCGCGCGGCCCCGGGCATATGGGCAACGAGCGGGTGACCACTCAGAACCTTAAGGTGGCACTGGTCGATGAGGAACGCAACCTGATTGGTGTCCGCGGCTCTGTGCCTGGTCCTAAGGGCGGCCTGATTCTCATCAAGGCAGCTCGTAAGCAGTAGGCGAGCGCTGTCCTGGATTGGAGTGAACGATCATGGAAGTAGATGTCTATAACATGGATGGTCAAAAAGTTCGCACCGTGGAACTGCCGGCTGCGATCTTTGAGGCTCCCATCAACGTCGATTTAATGCACCAGGCATATGTGCGCCAGATGGCGAACAGGCGCCTCGGTACCCACAACACGAAAACCCGCAGCGAGGTCTCGGGCGGCGGTCGCAAGCCATGGCGCCAGAAGGGCACTGGCCGGGCTCGACAGGGCTCCACTCGTGCACCCCAATGGGTCGGCGGCGGCAGAGTGCACACTCCCAAGCCGCGTGATTACACCCTGGACATGCCGCGTAAGATGCGCCGCGCTGCTCTGCGGTCTGCTCTCTCGGTAAAGGCGGCCGGTAATGAAATCGTCCTGGTGGATCAACTGAGCCTTCCCGAGCCGAAGACTCGCCTGATGGCAAAAGCGCTTAACAACCTTGTCGGCGATGCTTCAGCGTTGATCCTGATCCCTGAAAAGAACGCCGAAACCGAGCTGGTGGTGCGGTCTACAAATAACATCCCGTACGCGAAAACGCTGCTGGCGAATTACCTGAACATCCGTGACCTGCTGGGTTACGACAAGGTAATCATGCCCCTTCAGGCGATCGACGTATTGGTTTCTTACTTAGGATAGGTGGAGAGAAGCTATGGCTACGATTTATGATGTGCTTCGCCGCCCGATCATTACCGAAAAGTCCAACTATCAGGCCGGTGACCTGCACCAGTACGTCTTTGAAGTATCTGAGGATGCAACGAAGACTCTGGTTAAAGATGCAATCGAAACGCTATACGACGTGAATGTTGTGCGGGTCAATATCATCAATATGCCCGCGAAGCGCACACGGCGTGCACGCAGCCGGCGGGTGATGGTTCGCCGAAGCGGCTACAAGAAGGCCATTGTCACGTTGGCTCCAGATGATACGATCCCTGTGTTTGAAGGGGTGAAGTAATGGCAGTTAAAAAATTCAAACCAATGACGCCCGGACAGCGGGGGATGACGGGTGCGACCTTCGAAGAAATTACGAAGACGCGCCCCGAAAAGTCGCTTATCCGCCCCCTGCGCAAAACAGGCGGCCGCAACATGTATGGCCGGATTACCGTTCGCCATCGTGGTGGTGGCCACCGCCGGCATATTCGCATTGTGGACTTCAAACGCGATAAGCGCAACATCCCGGCACGGGTAGCCGCGATCGAGTACGATCCGAACCGTACGGCTCGCCTGGCCCTGCTGCACTATGCTGACGGTGAGAAGCGCTATATCATAGCTCCTCTCGACCTGCGTGTGGGAGATACAGTCCTGGCCGGTGAAAAAGCTGAAGTCCGGCCGGGTAACAGCCTGCCGATCGCCAATATTCCGGTAGGTACCATGATTCACAATATCGAGCTGAAAGAGGGGCGCGGCGGACAGATGGTGCGTTCCGCAGGCACAGCCGCCCAGCTGCTGGCGAAAGAGGGCGATTATGCTCAGATCCGCCTGCCTTCGGGTGAGGTGCGCCTTGTGCGTCAGGCCTGCTATGCCACCATTGGTCAGGTCGGCAACGTGGATCACGGCAATATCAAGCTGGGGAAGGCAGGCCGCAAGCGCCATATGGGCATCCGCCCGACGGTGCGCGGTTCGGCGATGAGCCCTCGCGATCATCCTCATGGTGGTGGTGAAGGCCGGCAGGGGATCGGTATGCCCGGTCCGAAGAGCCCCTGGGGTAAGCCCACACTGGGGTATAAGACCCGCCGCAATAAGAAGACGGACCAGTACATTGTCCGCCGGCGAGGGAAGAAGCGTCGCTAGTAAGTTATGGCTGTTCAACCTTTCAGAGAGGATTTTTACACCGACTGGTTGATCTCGATGGAAAGTTGAAAGCCGGGAGAGTGAAATATGGGACGATCTTTGAAGAAAGGCCCGTTTATTGAGCCGAAATTATTAGCAAAAATCGAAGCCATGAATGAACGTGGTGAGAAAAAGGTTATCCGCACGTGGAGCCGGGCCAGCACGATCTTTCCCCAGATGGTTGGTCATACCATCGCTGTGCACGATGGCCGCCGACACGTGCCGATCTACATCACTGAAAACATGGTAGGACACCGACTGGGCGAATTTGCACCGACCCACACATTCCGCGGCCACCTGGCTGAGAAGAAGACGGCCCGAAAGGGAGCGAGGTAAGAGATGGAGAACGATATCTACGCTCAGGCGCGTTATATCCCCATTTCTGCCCAGAAAGTCCGTCTGGTGGCTGATCTTGTGCGCGGAAAAGGCGCCGTCGAGGCGCTGGCAACCCTGAAGTTCACTCCGAACCGTGCCGCAGGTCCGATTGCGAAAGTGCTCAAGTCGGCGGTGGCGAACGGAGAAGAGAACTTCGGTGTGAGCCGGGATGACCTTTATGTCTACAGAATTTTTGCCGACGAAGCCCCCACCCGCAAGTGGCGGCGGTTTGGCGCCCGAGGTCGTTTTAAGCCCTGGCTGCGGCGCTCCTCGCATATTACGGTGATTCTGCGCGAGCGGGATCAGTAGAGTAAAGGACGGAGTTTTTTATGGGTCGAAAAGTACATCCTATCGGGTTCCGCCTGAAGATCAATAAGACCTGGGAAGGTCGTTGGTTTGCCGAGGGCGATGAATATGTCAAAAATCTGCACCAGGATTTCGCGCTGCGCGAACTGGTTCGCAACGAAGCGCCACGTGCTGGTGTATCGCGTGTGGAAATTGAACGCTTCCCTGGTAAGGTGAAGATCGTCGTCCACACAGCCAAGCCGGGCATTCTGATCGGGCGTAAAGGCGAGAACGTGAAAAAGATGCGCCAGAGCCTGGAAGAGGTGGTCGGTAAGAAGATCGATCTGGAGATCAAGGAAATTAAATCTCCTGACCTCGATGCTTACCTGGTCGCCCAGAATATCGCCGACCAGCTGGAACGCCGCATCAGCTACCAGCGGGCAATGAAGCGTGCTCTGCAGCAGGCGATGCGCCAGGGCGCAGAAGGCATCCGT
Organism: Chloroflexota bacterium; assembly: GCA_012516075.1. Lineage (GTDB taxonomy): Bacteria > Chloroflexota > Anaerolineae > Anaerolineales > UBA4823 > JAAYXE01. The sequence continues at coordinate 4,329 of JAAYXE010000039.1, forward strand.
GTGGAAGTCTCCGGCCGCCTCAGCGGTGCAGAAATGGCCCGCACGGTGAACATGCGCGAAGGTCGCGTGCCCCGGCAGACACTGCGCGCCGACATCGACTTTGCAAAAGCCGAAGCGCTGACCACCTACGGCCGGATCGGCGTCAAGGTCTGGGTCTATAAAGGCGAGGTCCTGCCCGAGGTCGAAGAGAAAGCTGAAGCGACCGAAGGTGTTTATGTGAGTGAATAATGATTGGTCATCCCGGGCGCGAGCTGCGGGTGACGGATCAAGCAGGATGAGGATATTGCTATGTTAATGCCAAAGCGTGTTAAGTGGCGCAAGCAAATGCGCGGCCGCATGAAGGGCAAGGCATACCGTGGCGCGGACGTAACCTTTGGAGACTTTGGCCTGCAGGCCCTGGAACCCGGTTGGATTACTGCCCGCCAGATTGAAGCTGCTCGCCGTGCGATCACGCGTGCCATGCGGCGCCGTGGAAAATTCTGGATCCGCATCTTCCCTGACAAGCCGGTTACGCGTAAACCGGCCGAGACTCGCATGGGTAAAGGGAAGGGTAACGTTGAATACTGGGTAGCGGTTGTGAAGCCTGGCCGGATTATGTTCGAGATCGGCGGCGGCCTGCCTCCGGAAGTTGCTCGTGAGGCGCTGCACCTGGCTCAGTATAAGCTGCCCATCAAAACCAAGATTGTTGGCCGGCATGATGCGGCAGGAGGCGAATGATGGCTAAGAACGATCTTCGTGACCTGTCCATTGATGAGCTGCATACTCGTCTGGCTGAGGCGCGTGAAGAACTGATGAATCTGCGCTTCCAGCAGGCGACGGGTGAACTGACCGATTACACCCGGCTGCGCCATGCTCGCCGGCAGATTGCCCGGATTTTAACGATCCTCAACGAGCAGACGCGTAAGGCCAGCACGGAAGGTGAAGCATGAACAATCGTAACCGCATGATCGGTGTGGTAACCAGTAATAAGATGCAGAAGACTGTAATCGTTGAGGTTACTCGCACTTATCGTCATCGCCTGTATAAAAAGGTAGTGCACGATCGCAAACGCTTTATGGCACATGATGAACTGGGCTGCGAGGTCGGCGATCAGGTGCGCATCGTGGAAAGCCGGCCGCTTTCCCGCCACAAGCGCTGGGTTGTGGAAGAGATTCTTCGCCGTGACGTCGCGGCCGGAGAGCCTGAGTTGGAGGTCTAGGCCATGATCCAGCAAGAAACACGTTTGAAGGTAGCCGATAACACGGGCGCACGCGAACTGCTGGTGATCCACGTGATCGGTGGTTCCGTCCGCCGCTACGGGCGGGTTGGTGATGTGGTCGTGGCGACTGTTAAGTCCGCTGCTCCGCAGGGATCCGTGAAGAAGAGCGATATCGTGCGGGCTGTGATTGTGCGCTGTGCGAAAGAATGGCGCCGCGATGATGGCTCAACGATTCGCTTCGATGATAACGCGGCTGTGATCCTCGATTCGGATGGTCGTAATCCCCGCGGAACCCGCATCTTCGGCCCGGTTGCCCGTGAGCTGCGCGAAAAAGGATTTACAAAAATCGTTTCCCTGGCGCCTGAAGTTCTCTAGGGCAGGGAAAGGATTTGGATAAACGCAGGAGCGAAAACCGTGAAAGCGAAGATTCGCAAAGGTGATACGGTCGAAGTAATCAGCGGCCGTGAACAGGATAAAGGTAAACGGGGTGAGGTCATTCGGGTGATCCCGGATGAGCACCGCGTTGTGGTGCAGGGCGTGAATTTGCGCAAAAAGCACCAGCGTCAGGTGCAGACCCAGGGCCGCCGGAATATTCAGCCCGGTATCATTGAGTTTGAGGCTCCCATCGACATTTCCAATGTGATGCTGGTCTGCCCCCGCTGCGACGAGCCCACCCGGGTAGGGATTCAGCGCACAGAAGATGGTGAAGCTCAGCGGCTTTGCAAGAAGTGCAAGAGCCTGTTTGACTAACCGGGTTGGTTTTGGAGTGCAACCATGAGTCATTATTTGAAAGAGCGCTATGTGAAAGAAATCGCGCCGGCCCTGATGAAGTCGTTAGGGATTGACAACGTCATGCGGGTGCCGCGTGTGGAGAAAGTGGTCATCAACATCGGTGTGGGCGAGGCGCTGGATAACGCCAAGGCTCTGGACGCTGCCGTGAGCGATCTGACCAAGATCGCCGGACAGAAACCGGTGGTGACCAAGGCCCGCAAGAGCATCGCGAACTTCAAGCTGCGCGAAGGCCGGGCGATTGGTGTCAAGGTAACCCTGCGGGGTGAGCGGATGTGGTCCTTCCTGGACCGCCTGATGAACATTGCCCTGCCGCGGGTGCGTGACTTCCGTGGGATTTCTCCCGATTCCTTCGATGGGCGCGGTAACTACACCCTGGGCCTGCGAGAGCAGCTGGTGTTTCCCGAGATCGATTACGACAAGGTAGACAAGCTGCGCGGCATGGAGATCACGATTGTCACCACTGCTCAAACCGATGATGAGGGCAGGCAGCTGCTGCAGATGCTTGGTATGCCGTTCAGGAAGGAAGGTTAAGCCGTGGCAAAGAAAAGCATGATCATTCGAGAGACCCGGCGGAAATACGCAAACCGTGTGCGCAACCGCTGCAAGAAGTGCGGCCGGCCGCGCGGGTATATGCGCCGGTTTGGATTGTGCCGTATCTGCTTCCGAGAGCTTGCTCTCGAAGGTAAGATCCCTGGCGTCGTTAAGTCTTCCTGGTAGCCAGTGGAGGTTTGGAAATGAGTGTCTCAGATCCTATTGGTGATATGTTGACCCGAATTCGCAATGCCACCATGGTTGGGCATTCGATTGTTGCGATGCCTAGCTCGAAAATGAAAGTGGCGATTGCGAAGATCCTCAAAGAAGAGGGTTACATCGCGGATTATCAGGTTGTAGACGGCCAGGTTTCCGGTTCGAAGGTGCTGCGCCTGCGGCTTAAATACGTGGGCGAGCGTCGCGAACGCAAGCCTGTGATCACAGGCCTGGAGCGTGTCAGCCGGCCCGGGCGCCGGGTATACACCGGCAAAGCGGATATCCCCTGGGTGCTCTCTGGTATGGGCGTAGCCATCCTCTCCACGCCGAAGGGTGTGATGACCGGACAGCGCGCCCGCCAGCTTGGTGTCGGCGGCGAAGTCCTCTGCAAGGTCTGGTAGGAGGTAGTGAAGTGTCAAGAATTGGCCGCATGCCTGTGGTCATTCCCAGCGGCGTAGAAGTGGAAGTGAAGGGATCCTCCGTTCGCGTCAAAGGACCGAAGGGAGAGCTGGCCCGCACGTTCCCGGCAGATATGATCATCGAAGTCGAGGACAACCAGATCCTGGTCAAACGTCCCACCGATGAGGCCAATCACCGCGCCCTGCATGGGATGACCCGCGCACTGATTCAAAATATGGTGACCGGTGTCAGCACCGGTTTCCAGAAAATTCTGGAAGTCAACGGTGTGGGTTACCGCGCCGAAATGAATGGCAGCAACCTGGTCCTGCATGTGGGCTATTCTCATCCGGTGACGGTTGAACCGCCCGAGGGGATCAGCTTTGAGGTCGACCAGCGTACTCGCCAGATTAAGGTGAACGGTTACGACCGTCAGGAAGTTGGCCAGGTGGCTGCTAACATCCGTAAAATTCGTCCCCCCGAGCCGTATAAAGGCAAAGGGATTAAATACCTCGACGAACGCATCCGCCGCAAGGCTGGTAAAGCTGGTAAGGTGTAACGCAATGGCTACAAACAAATCTCGTTCTCTTGCACGCGAAAAGCGGCATGCTCGTGTCCGCAAGCGCATTTCAGGCACCCCGCAGCGACCGCGTCTGAACGTATTTCGCAGTGTGGCGGAAATTTACGCTCAGGTAATCGATGACGAGGCCGGAATCACACTGGTTTCTGCTTCGACCATCGACAAAGAACTGCGCGACAAAATGCAGGGCTTGAAGAAAACCGAGCAGGCACGTCTGGTTGGTCAGGTGCTGGCAGAGCGCGCCAAAGCAAAAGGCGTCAAACAGGTGGTCTTTGATCGCGGCGGTTTCAAATACATTGGCCGTGTAAAAGCCCTGGCAGATGGTGCGCGCGAAGGCGGGCTGGATTTCTAGCAGGAAACCAGACCTGCTAAGGAGAAAAACATGTCGGATTTAGAGTACCCTGAATACACTCATGAACTTGACGAGCGTGTCGTTGATATTGCCCGTGTCGCCAAAGTCGTCAAGGGTGGACGCCGCTTTTCTTTCCGGGTAACAGTTGTCGTGGGCGATAACCGCGGTAAGGTCGGTGTCGGGGTTGGTAAAGCCAATGCGGTGCCGGATGCCATGCGCAAAGCTTCTGAGCGCGCCCGCAAAAACATGCAGCAGATCGCCCGCTACGAGACCACGATCCCGCACGCGGTGATCGGTAAGGTTGCCGGAGCGAAAGTTCTGTTGAAACCCGCTTCCCCGGGTACGGGCGTGATCGCCGCCGGTGGTGTGCGTGCTGTGCTCGAGGCGGCCGGTATTTCAGACATCCTGACCAAATCGCTGGGCAGCAACAATGTTCTGAACGTTGTCCTGGCTACGATGGACGCACTCGCTCAGCTGAAGTCCCCTGAAGAGCAGGCTGCGCTGCGCGGCAAGCCCGCACGCGATCTGGTTCCCTTCTGGGCACGGAGGAAGAACAATGACTGAGTCCGCTCCGTCTACCGAAAAAGTGATTCGTGTTACGCTGGTAAAAAGCCCAATCGGTTATTCCAAGCGTCAGAAGGCCACGGTACGGGCGTTGGGACTGCGACGCATGCACCAGACGGTTGAGCATGTCGACTCGCCGAGTGTGCGCGGTATGATCAACAAAGTCTCACACCTGGTCAAAGTGGAAGAGTAGGATAAGAAATGAAACTGCATGAACTCAGACCAAATGAAGGGTCCAAGAAGGACCGCAAGCGCGTCGGACGCGGCATCGCAGCCGGGCAGGGTAAGACTGCCGGCCGCGGCACCAAAGGCCAGGGCGCTCGCTCGGGTGGCGGGGTTCGCCTGTATCATCAGGGCGGTAACCTGCCTTTCTTCCGCCGCCTGCCCTTCATGCGCGGTAAAGGTTTCACCCCGATTAACCGGGTCGAGTACAACGAAGTCAACTTGGACCAGCTGGCAAACATGGACGCTGGCAGTGAAGTGACCCCGGAGACCCTGCAGGAAGCGCGCCTGCTGCGCGATCCTCGTAATCCGGTCGTCATCCTCGGCCGCGGAGAAGTCAACGTGGCGCTGAAAGTGCGCGCACACCGCGTGTCTAAAGGCGCAAAGGCGAAGATTGAGGCTGCCGGTGGCAGCGTCGAAATCATCGAGTAAGGTTTCAGTAAGGAGCCTATCATGAAGCGGTCTGCATGGCGCTACCTCTGGTCAGCCCAGGATATTCGCCGGAAGCTGCTGGTAACACTGCTGCTTCTGGCGATCTATCGCCTCGCGGCGCACGTGCCTGTGCCAGGCGCAAACCGCGCGGCAATCGAAGGAATCTTAACGGGTGGCGGTGCTGGCGGGACTCTGGTCGGCTTCCTCAACCTGCTCTCTGGTGGCACGGTTGCAAACTTTTCTGTGCTGGCAATGGGTGTTTACCCTTACATCACAGCCCAGATTATTCTGCAGCTCTTGGTGCCGATCATCCCCGCACTGCAGAGGCGCATGCAGGATGATCCCCGCGAGGGCCAGAAGTGGATGGAGAAGTGGACATACATCCTGGCCGTTCCGATGGCCATGCTACAGGCGATCGGTCAGATCAATATCTTTTCATCGTTTGCCGGTACGCCGATCATCGAGAACTTTGGCTTTTCTGGACCGAACCTGATCCCCTCTGTGGCAATCCTGTTCAGCATGACCGCCGGTACCATGTTCGCCATCTGGCTGGGTGAACTGATCTCCGAATACGGGATCCGCAATCAGGGTCTGTCTCTCATCATCTTCGCAGGTATCGTCGCCGATATCCCCCAGAACCTGATGGGCCTCTGGGCTGATGAGCAGCGCCGCTGGTTCCTGCTGGCCTTTGTACTTATCGTGATGGTTCTGGTTGTGTTCGCTATCGTCTTTGTCCAGCAGGGCCGCCGGAACATCCCTGTGATGTACCCCGGACGGCGCGTGGGCAACCGCATGTCGATGCCTGTGAAAGGCACGCTGCCCCTGATGGTGAACATGGCCGGTATGATCCCGCTGATCTTCGCTCAGTCTCTGCTGACCTTCCCTGCGATTCTGGCGAGCTTCTTCGTGAACTCGCGGACCGAGTGGGTATCGAATCTGGCGATTTCGATTCAGAACCTCTTCGGCGGTCAGGGTGCGTTTTACTACATTCTGTACTTCCTGATGGTGGTGGCGTTCACGTTCTTTTACACGAACGTGCTCTTCACCCAGCAGAACTATGGTGAAAATCTCAAGCGGGTTGGGGCCCAGATCCCCGGCGTGAGCCGCGGCGCCCCGACACAGCGGTACCTTACCCGTGTGTTGAACCGCATCACGCTGCCAGGAGCCCTCTTCCTGGGCCTGATTGCCATCCTCCCCTGGCTGCTCGGCTTGTTCGTGCCGCTGGGGAACCAGGGCAGCATGCTCCTGATCACCTCCGCCGGTCTGCTGATCGTCGTCGGCGTGGTGCGTGATACGTTCTTTAACATCGAAGCTGAGCTTAAACTGCACGGCTACGAAGATACACTGCTCGTTCGCTAACTGAGGAATGCACATGCCTACCTACATCGTCTTGCTTGGTCCGCCAGGCGCAGGGAAAGGCACTCAGGCCAAGATTATCTCCGAAAAGCTGGGTTTGCCTCATATTTCGTCAGGTGATATCTTTCGTGAGAATCTGAAAAACCAGACGGAACTGGGAAAGCTGGCCAGGGGGTACATTGACCGGGGTGAGCTTGTCCCTGACGATGTAACGATTGGCATGATCCGCGAGCGGTTATCGAGACCTGACTGCAAGCCGGGCGCTCTGTTAGACGGTTTTCCGCGTACAACCACCCAGGCCGAGGCTCTCGAAGAGATGCTGAGAGAGTTCAACGGCCGGGTGAGTGCGGTGCCCTACATCAAAGTGCCTGAAAAAGTCCTGATCGAGCGTCTGACCGGCAGGTGGACCTGCCGGGCGGAAGGACACATCTTCCACGAAACCTTCAACCCTCCGGCAAAGCCCGGCGTATGCGATTTTGACGGGTCAGATCTTTACCAGAGGGAAGACGATAAAGCGGAAACAGTCGTTCACCGCATCCGCGTCTACATGGAACAGACTGCTCCTCTCATCGACTACTACCGTGAACACGGTACGCTGCTGGAGCTGGATGGAACGTTGCCGATCGACCAGGTGACTGACGACTTGCTGGAAGGTCTGGAAGGTCGCATAGCAGCATGAGTTGGGATCGCAACATTGTCATTAAAAGCCCGGCAGAGATCGCGCTGATGCGCGAGGCCGGGAGAGTCAATGCCCTGGCATTAGATGCGGTGCGGAAAGCGATCGCTCCCGGGGTCACCACTGCGGAACTGGATGCAATCGCTGAAGAGCTGATCCGCAGCTACGGCGGGGAGCCAATCTTCAAAGGATATCCGGGACCGTATCCTTACCCGGCGACCATCAATGCCAGTGTCAATGAAGAACTGGTTCACGGGATACCGGGGAACCGCAAGTTGAAAGAAGGCGACATCATCTCGATCGACTGCGGCACTCTGCTGAATGGTTTTGTCGGTGATTCAGCCTTCACCGTTGGGGTCGGCAAGATCTCGGCAGAAGCCCAGCGGTTGATCGAGGTGACAGAGCAGGCACTTTACGAAGGAATACGCTACATGCGAGCAGGAAACCGCACCGGTGACGTCTCCGCAGCAATCCAGCGCTACGTGGAGAGCCGGGGGTTCCACCTGACGCGTGAGTACACCGGTCACGGGGTAGGGCGCGATATGCACGAAGGGCCCCAGGTTCCGAACTATGGCACACCCGGGCGTGGGATTTTACTGCGCCCCGGCATGACCATAGCCATTGAACCGATGGTCCTGGTGGGCACCGCCCGCACCCGGGTGCGACCCGACCAGTGGACGGTCGTCTCTGCGGACGGCTCGCTCACAGCGCATTTCGAACACACGGTTGCTGTAACCAAAGGAGACCCCATGATCCTGACGCTTCCGTGAAAGGCCACCTGACTGGACCGGAAGTGCAAGGCTGGACTTTGGTTATAAAAAAAGGTATAATCACATCTTTGGCTGTAAGTGAACCGCTGCAGGCGGTTTCGAAAAGGAGTAAGTCATCATGAAAGTGTCTTCTTCCATAAAGAAGCGCTGTGCGAAGTGCAAAGTCGTAAAGCGCAGAGGCGTTCTGTATGTTATCTGTGAGAATCCGAAGCATAAGCAGCGACAAGGATAGTTAATATGGCACGTATCGAAGGCGTCGATTTACCGCGTAACAAGCGGGTTGAAGTTGGACTTACGTATATTTACGGCATCGGCCTGCCGCGTGCGCAGGAAGTGCTGCGCGCCACCAAGATCAATCCGGACACCCGGATTAAAGATCTGACCGATGCAGAGGTCAACCAGCTGCGTGAATATATCGCCGAGCACTACAAGGTTGAAGGAGATCTGCGCCGAGAAGTGCAGCTCAATATCAAGCGGCTGATCGAAATCGGAAGTTACCGTGGTCTCCGCCACCGCCGCAATCTGCCTGTGCGTGGTCAGCGCACGCGCACCAACGCACGCACACGCAAAGGCCCGAAGAAGACTGTGGCTGGTCGCGGCCGGCGGCGCGGTGCAAAGAAGAAATAGTCGTATATACGCGACAAATAAGTGAGGTGTTATGGCACAAACTGTTCGATCTACTCGCCGTCGGGGTGGCGGCGCTCGTAAAGTAAAGCGAACGCTGTCGTCCGGGCAGGTACATATTTACGCGACCTTCAACAACACCATCGTCACCGTCACGGATGACCAGGGCAACACGGTTGCCTGGGGCAGCGCCGGGTCGGCAGGTTTCAAAGGTTCGCGCAAGAGCACACCCTTTGCTGCGCGTCTGGCCACCGAACAGGCGGTCAAGGCAGCGATGGCCATGGGTTTGCAGGAAGTGGATTTGTTCGTGAAAGGGCCTGGCCCGGGACGTGAATCTGCAATTCGCGCCGTTCAGGCACAAGGCCTGAAAGTAACTTCCATCACAGATGTTACACCGGTTCCGCACAACGGATGCCGGCCTCCGAAAAAGCGTCGCGTCTAATATTCTGGAATAGGAAGAAGGACAAGGAAGATTACGATATGGCTAAGTATCGTGGCCCTGTTTGTAAACTATGCCGGCGCGAAGGCGAAAAACTGTTCTTGAAGGGTGAACGCTGCTTTACACCGAAATGTGCCTTCGAACGCCGGGGATATGCTCCGGGTGAGCATGGTAAAAGTGCTCAATTCCGAAACCGGCGGGAGTCTGACTACAACCGCCAGTTGCGTGCCAAACAAAAAGCCCGCCGTATTTACGGCATTCTGGAACGGCAGTTCCACCGCTATTATGAAGTTTCTGCGCAGCGCCGTGGTCTGACAGGTCTCAACCTGCTGCAGATTCTCGAATCGCGCCTCGATAATGTCGTTTATCGCCTTGGATTCGCTGAAAGTCGCGCTCAGGCGCGTCTTCTGGTCTCTCACGGACATTTTGCTGTCAATGGCCGTAAAACCGACATACCTTCGATGCTGGTCTCGCAGGGTGATGTAGTGCAGGTGCGCGAAGGCTCGCGTTCGCGCCCGTACTTCAAAGAGCTGCCCGCCATTGCAGAAAGTAAAAATGTTCCTGCCTGGCTGAGCCGCGACCTGAACGCTCTATCCGGTACGTTCCTCCGCTTGCCCGAACGAGCCGAGATCGACGGCAACCTGCAAGAGCAGCTGATCGTCGAGTACTACTCGCGATAATCAGGAATAATGTTGGCGGGTTTGCACCCGGGGTAATCACTCGCCGTGCAGACCCGTCAACCGGAAGTCTAGGGGATGAGGTGAACCGTGATAGGTTTAAGTAATATGGTTACGCCGAAGATTGAGCGCGAAGCAGAAGCGCGCAACTACGGCAAGTTCATCATCAGCCCGCTTGAGCGTGGATACGGGATCACGCTGGGCAACGCTCTGCGACGGGTGTTGCTGTCCTCTCTGGAGGGCGCGGCGGTCACCTCGATCCGCATTGCAGATGTTCAACATGAGTTCAGCGATATCCCGGGTGTGCGTGAAGACGTCATCCGGGTGATGCTGCAGATCAAGCAAATGCGGATGAAGCTGCATGATGTCGATACAGCCCGACTGCACCTTGAAGTACGTGGCAGTGGTGTGGTGACGGCGGCGGATATCATCACGCCTCCGGAAGTGGAGATCATGAACCCGGATCTCTACCTGTTCACGGTGGATGATAACAACGCCAGGCTGGAGATTGAAATGACCGTGGAGCGCGGCCGGGGTTATTCTCCGGCGGATGACCGCACCGGCAATCTCCCCATTGGCGAGCTCCCTGTGGACGCCATTTACAGCCCGGTCCGTCGCGTAAATTGGGATGTAGGCTATGCCCGTGTAGGGCAAAGCACAAATTATGACAAATTAGTCCTGGAAATCTGGACGGATGGAACCATCGGTCCGGAAGATGCGCTCAGCACCAGCGCTAAAATTCTCATCGATCACCTGCGGCACCTGGCCGGTATCAGCGAAGAATCGCTGGCGGCTATTGCTCTGGATGAGGATGAAGGCGGTCGCCTGACCAGCGAAATGATCGAAACTCCGATCGAAAATCTGGACCTTTCCGTTCGGGTCTTCAACTCACTCAAGCGCACCGGCATTACCACGGTAGGTGAGGTGTTGGAACTGCTCGAGAAGGGCGACGAAGCGGTCATGTCGATTCGCAACTTTGGTGAGAAGAGCCTGGAAGAACTGCGCCAGAAAATGATCGAAAAGGGCTATCTCCAGGACGGAAACGGAAACGAAGCGGAGTAGTTAGAGATGCGACATAGAGTAGCAGGACGCGTTTTAGGACGCGAAAGTGACGAACGGAAAGCCCTGCGGCGAATTCTGGTCAAGCAGCTTTTTGAGCACGAGCGAATCCGCACCACGCGTGCCAAAGCGCTGGCCGTCCGCGGTCAGGCTGAGCGCCTGATCACCCTGGCGAAGCGCGGCAATGAAGCCGGCGACGCCAAGATGGTGCACGCTCGCCGGTTGGCTGCAGCTCGCCTGGCCGATCCTGGCATCGTTAAGAAACTGTTTGATGATATTGCACCGCGCTACGCCAACCGGCCCGGCGGGTACACACGCATCATCAAACTGGGCCCCCGCCAGGGTGACGCCGCAGAAATGGTTATTCTTGAGCTGGTAGAAGATTAGTAGGTTTTAGCTGGTCGCTGGCGGGCCTGCAGCCTGGGATGATCTCGAAAAGGTCGAACAGCCTACAGCGACACCCATGGCACGTTACCAGGTTATTCTCGTATATGACGGAACCGAGTTCCGTGGTTTTCAAAGACAGGGAGCTGGTTCTACCCACAACCGGACCGTACAGGGCGTTTTTGAAAACGCTTTGCGCCGTCTGAACTGGCAGGGACAGACAGTCCTGGCTGCCGGCAGAACAGACACAGGCGTTCATGCCCGCGGGCAGGTGGTTGCTTTTGATCTCGACTGGGCTCATTCCAACGAAGAGCTGCAGGCTGCGCTAAACAGCCATCTGCCCGGCGATGTCGCCGTACGCACTGTGCGACAGGTGCAGCCCGGTTTCCACCCTCGCTACGATGCGCTGTCGCGTCGTTATCGCTACCGCATCTTCTGCGATCCCTGGCGCGATCCGATCAAGGAGCGTTATGCTTGGAGGGTGTGGCCCGCTGCCGATGTTTCCCACCTGCATGAGGCCGCCCGGACCCTGACCGGTACGCACGATTTTGCCGCCTTTGGAACCCCGCCCCGAGCCGGAGGCGGCACGATCCGCACCGTGTTTCATGCGTTTTGGGATGTTGAAGACAGTCAGGATGGTCGTCTGGTTTTTGAAATATCAGCTAACGCCTTTCTATACCGCATGGTCCGCCGGCTGGTGTACGTCCAGGTGGCGATCGGGCAGGGTAAATATCCGCCCGACTTCATGCGGCAGTGCCTGGAGAGTGGGCATTCGCATCCTGTCCAGGGGCTGGCTCCACCTCATGGACTGACTCTGGAAGAAGTGGTCTACCCGCAAGGCGTTGTGCTTCAAGGTGAGAACCAGTAGAACCGGTAACGAGTTTAAAGATTCGAAGGAATACGCGGTGGGCGGGCCTGGCCTGGCCGCCGGTAAATGGAGAGATGAGCGTGGAAAAAACATACGTTCCAAAAGCCGGTGAGATTACTCAGGAATGGTACCTGGTAGATGCAAACGACCAGACCCTGGGGCGTCTTGCCACAGAAATTGCCCGTATTTTGCTGGGCAAGCATAAGCCGAACTTTACCCCGGGAATGGATACCGGCGATTTCGTCGTGGTGGTGAACTGCGAGCGTATCCGTGTGACGGGTAATAAAATGGAAGAGAAATTTTATTACCGTCATTCCATGTATCCCGGTGGTCTGACCGCGACTTCACTGCGCGACCAGTTGAAAAAGCACCCCGACCGGGTGATCCGGGCCGCAGTCTGGGGTATGCTGCCGCACAATAAGTTTGGTCGCAAGATCATCAAAAAACTCAAGGTATACGCTGGGCCTGATCATCCTCACAGTGCACAGCAGCCCAAGCCCTTGAAGTTCAACTAAGGAGTTATCTATGGCAGTTCAGTATTATGAGGGCATTGGCCGGCGCAAGGAAAGCACCGCACGTGTGCGTGTGATGAGCGGCAGCGGCCGGTTTATTGTCAACGAGAAGCCGGGCGCGGAATACTTCACACGCCTTGGAGACCTGGAAGCGATCATGGCCCCGATTCAGGCGGCGGGTGAGAACCCGGAAGCTCTGGATATCACGGTCGTCGTCCGAGGCGGCGGTGTGACCGGACAGAAAGATGCTGTCAAGCTGGGTGTTGCCCGCGCCCTGATCAAAATGAACCCTGATCTGCAGCCTGTTCTCCGTAAAGCCGGCTTCCTGACCCGGGACGCGCGCGTGAAAGAGCGCAAGAAGCCCGGTCTCAAGCGAGCCCGCAAGGCGCCGACCTACACGAAGCGCTAATTCTTTACAGGCGTATTCCGACTACAGACGTAATGCGTATGAATGCACCCGGCTGACAGGTTCTCTCCCTGCGGCGGGCTGCAGCGTGCGCATTACGTTTTCATTTAAGCTTTGCACGTTTCCCGGCAGCGAATTTTCAGCCGCGATACGTGATGAGGAAAGATAAAGCATGACCATTCAACAAGCGGGAATTATCCTCGTTGGATTGGGACCGGGAGACCCCGAACTGATGACCCGGCAGGCATGGCAGGTGCTTGCCTCGGCAGATGAGGTCTACCTGCGCACCCGCCAGCATCCGGCAGTCAGCGTCCTGCCATCAGGTGTGCAGGTTCATTCGTTTGATGAACTGTTTGATGATGAGCACGATGTTGGGGCGGCCGCCGGGCGGATCGTTGAACAGGTCCTGTCACTGGGCAGGCGGCCGCAGGGAGTCATCTATGCTGTTCCAGGGCATCCGCTGGTGTCCGAACAGACCAGCGCTGCCATCGCCCGGAGGGCTCAACGTGAAGGCCTCCCCCTGCAGGTCATCGCGGGTATCAGCATAATTGACGCCGCCCTGGCAGCCCTGGGAGTCGACCTCCTGCCGCATACCGCGGTAGTTGACGCCCTGGAGCTGGCAGGTGCTCACGTTCCGCCCTTTTCTCCCGCTGCCCCTGCAGTAATTGCCCGGCTTTCATCCGCAGCGCTGGCCGCTGCCGTACGGCAGACGCTCTCTGCTGTGTATCCTGCAGAGCAGCGTGTTCTGCTCGTGCATGCCCCCGGACAGCCCGAAGAAAAAGTAGAAGAACGGGCGCTGCGGGAGATTGATCAAAGCGAGGCTACCGGGCCGCTCACAGTGCTGTACGTGCCGGCGCTGGGTGCTGCTTCGTCGTTTGAAGGTTTTCAAGAGATCATCGCTCACCTGCGCGCGCCGGACGGCTGCCCCTGGGATCGCGAGCAAACCCACCATTCCCTGCGCCAGAACCTGCTGGAAGAAACCTACGAATTACTGGCCGCGCTGGACGACATGGATCCCCTGGCCATGCGTGAGGAATTTGGAGACCTGCTGCTGCAGATCGTGCTGCACGCCCAGATCGCTGCCGAGGCAGGCGAGTTCAATATTAACGATGTGCTGCACGGTATTCACACCAAGATTGTGCGCCGTCACCCGCACGTCTTTGGTGACGTTCGGGTAGAGGGCACTCAGGGGGTGCTGGAAAACTGGGAACGGTTGAAGGAGAAAGAGCGTCAGGCAGCTGGAAAACCGGAGAAAGGTCTGCTGGACGGGGTATCCGTAGCCCTGCCTGCCCTGGTCCAGGCGGAGCAGTACCAGCAGCGCGCCGCCCGGGTGGGCTTTGACTGGCCGGAGATCCAGGGGGTCTGGGATAAGGTCAGTGAAGAACTGGAGGAAGTCCGCCAGGCCGCGACTCCTCAGGAGCAGGAGGCGGAGATCGGCGACCTGTTATTCGCCATCGTTAACCTGGCCCGCTGGCTGAAAGTCGATTCTGAAAGTGCGCTGCGGGCGGCAAATCAGCGCTTCAAGCGGCGGTTCTCTCAAATTGAGCAGAACGCGCGCCTGCAGGGTAGATCAACGGCCGATTTAACGCTGGATGAGATGGAAGCCCTGTGGCAAAAAGCGAAAGCAGACGATTAAATAAAAGTCGCAGCAGCCCCAATTGGCTGCTGCGACTTTTATTTCCCTCAGATCAGCGCCCGCTGAGCAATCCCCCGATAAAATCGCCGCCGATTCCGGCCGCTCCGGTGCGCTCCCCTGTCTGGCGAGCACCGGCTGCTGCTGTGATGCGGTCTGCCAGGCGAGAGAAGGGCAGGCTTTGCAGATATACTTTTCCCGGGCCGGTCAGGCGGGCCAGGAAAATGCCCTCACCGCCGAACAGGGCGTTCTTGAAGCCGCCTACAAACTGGATATCGTAATCGACAGTGGGGGCGAAGGCAACCAGACAGCCGGTGTCAACCCTCAGAGATTCGCCTGCCGTCAGATCTTTCTCAATGATCGTGCCGCCCGCATGCACAAAGGCCAAGCCGTCGCCCTCGAGGCGCTGCAGGATAAAACCTTCGCCGCCAAACAGGCCGGCGCCCAGGCGCCGGGTGAAGGCGATCTCAACTTCGATCCCCTGAGCCGAACAGAGGTAAGAATCTTTCTGACAGAGGAAGCGTCCACCCAGTGCGGTCAGATCCAGGGGGATGACTTTCCCCGGATAAGGGGCCGCGAAAGCCACACGGCTGCGCACCCGGCCCGTGTTCAGAAAGGTCGTGATGAAGAAGCTTTCACCGGTAATCATGCGCTTCAGACCTTTGATAACGCCGCCCCCGGTGGATGTCTGCATTTCAATGCCGTCTTCCATGTAGGTCATCGTGCCAGCTTCAGCTCGAACTCCTTCACCCGGGTCCAGTTCAATTTCTACGAGCTGTAAATCGTCACCGTAAATCGTATAGTCTATGATGTCTGACATCTAGAAAATCTCCTTCCCTTGTGGTGCTGGTTGATGCGTTCCGCTTTGATCTTTCAGGGTTCAGATATATATACGAGGCGCGCAGAAAAAGGTTTTTGATCTCAGCCTTCATTCTGGCCGCGGACCAGAAAATAGGCATACGCGGCTGTAAGCAGTGAGAAGATCGCGATCGTTACCCATCCGGCCGCGCTCTGCCAGATCGAGAACTGCTGGGTGACGGCCACGAATGTGCACATGGCGTTCCCTAGAAGGAGGGCAAACGTAATACCCCGGCGCGCCTCTTCCGAAATAGCACTCAGCAGGGTCGGGCTGCGTAAAGACCAGATGACCAGACCGGCGCCGAACAGGGCGGCGCCGAAGATGCGTGCAAATGAAGCGACCATCCAGTACAGGATGGTGTTGTCCGACTCGATCTCTGGAACATTGAAGAATGCGAGCATGAGCGGGCCGTAAAGGGCAAAAGCAATCCCAAATGCCAGAGCCAGGATCGCGTTGACTGTAAGCAGGCTGGATAGTTTCATGATGCAGTTTGTGATTCCTCCCGGTCGACGATTTCCCCGTTCAGGGGATACTGCAGGCTCAGTTCACTGGCATTGCCGGGCTCCTGGCTGAGGACGGAGAGATTGTCGATGGTCATCTCCCAGGCCAACGGACGGAAACCCAGTTTTCCAATGATGGCGGATAGGTTTTCCTGTGTAACGTCTTCGAAAGCAAGCGGAATGTGCGGCAGCCAGGCCTGAGGGTGATAGAGCGGGCTGGGGTCGGTGGCAATTTCCGTCAGGCGATTCCACAGCTCCTCCTGGAGCTTGATTAATGGGATCGTTTTCACAATTCCGATCGCGATTACCGGCCGTGGTCCCGTGAGGAGGTAAATCCCTGCGGTTCTGACCTTTAACGGAGAGGTGCGGCGGGCAATTTCTTCCAGGATGGGGTCCAGCTGCTGGAAATCGTACTCCTGAACGATCTGCCATGAAAATTGGGCATAGGGAGTGATCTGAACGCCCTGAAGGCCGAATTCGGTGTAAAGCTCATCCCAGAGCGCTTTCACCTGGCTGGAATAATCTGGCGGTAACAGCGATACAATCCCTTGCATGCCGGTTAATTCGTGTGAGAACGGAGATTATTCTTGAGCCGACCAGCGCGTAAAGATGGCCGTGGATAGATAACGCCCTGCGCTGCGTTCGTGGATGGCCAGTTCACCGGTTTCCAGTTCTCCTCCCAGGCCGGAGACCATCTCCTGCAGCGCATAATAAATGCTTAGAGCCGATGCCCGGATGGCATATGCGGTGAGGACGATGAACAGAGGCTGCCGGCTGAGTAAGCTGCGGCACACCTCCAGCAAATTGGGCAGAGACTCGAAGAATTCCCACACCTGTCCTTCCGGTCCACGGCCGAATTTCGGCGGATCGAGAATCAGCCCATCATAGTGGGACCCGCGCCGCACTTCCCGGCGCACAAATTTGTACACATCATCGACCAGCCAGCGAACAGGACGGTCCTGCAGCCCGGAAAGAAGCTGGTTCTGGCGGCCAATTCCAATCGCTTTTTTCGACGCATCCACATGGGTCACATGAGCGCCGGCCTCCGCCGCAGCAAGCGTTGCCAGACCGGTATAGCCGAACAGGTTGAGCACCTTCACCGGACGGTTCGCCTGGCGGATGCGCTCGCCGATCCAGTCCCAGTGGACCGCCTGTTCGGGAAAGACGCCCATATGTCGGGATGCAGCGGCGTGGGCCTGAAACTTCAACCCTTTATACTGCATCACCCAGGTTGTTTCAATCTGCTTCCGGAATTGCCAGCGCCCGCCGCTCTCCTCACTGGTTGGGTTGAAGACGGCATGCGCTGTCTGCCAGCGCTCTTCAGGCAGCGCCGGGCGCCATACCGCCTGTGCTTCGGGGCGTACGAAGGTATACGGGCCGTAGCGCTCCAGCTTTTTGCCTGCACCCGAGTCCAGCAGTTCGTAGTCTTTCCAGCCGGAGGCAGAAAGCAGCAGTAATGTGGGCTGCGTTTGGATTTTTGGGGGTCGATTCACAATTCGAACAGCTCCGTTCCGTGTGCATCCTGCTCCACGCGCTTCGTTTGGCTAACCTGATCCTCAATTCCGGCGCGGAGCAGTTCACGGATCGAACTCATGCCGGTGACCCTGCACTTTTCCAGCGCAGGCGGAGGTGGCGGACAACCGCGCTTATCAGTCCATCCTCAACCGGCCTATTTTAATCGATTTATGTGCATTCTGTACTCTATACTGCAAAAAGCGGTGGCCCGGCTTTCCAGCCTGCGGATATCCGCCTAGAACGCTGTCTCCTGCTGCTGCACCGGCTCAAAGCGAGCGGTGAAGTGGCGCAGCAGATCGGGTGCATAGGTGAACCGGTAGCCGCACACCCGGTCCCGGCGGGCGTAGATTCGGGTGAAGGCTTCGACAACATAGTCCAGATGGCTCTGGGTGTAGACCCGCCGGGGTATCGCCAGGCGCACCAGCTCCAGCCGCGGGTGCATGATCTCGCCGCTGTCCGGGTCAGGATAGGCGAACATCACCGAACCGATTTCCACCGTGCGCACTCCCGCCTCCAGATACAGCTCCACAGCAAGCGCCTGGCCGGGGAACTGGTCACGGGGGATATGCGGAAAGAGCGAGCCTGCATCGACGTAAACTGCGTGTCCACCGGGCGGCTGGATGATCGGAATGCCCGCTTCCGACAGGCAGCCTGCCAGGTAAGCGGTCTGGCCCAGGCGGTAGGCGAGATAATCCTCGTCCAGCCCCTCATGCAGACCAACCGCCATCGCGTCCAGGTCTCTGCCCGACAGACCACCGTAGGTGGGGAAGCCTTCTCGCAGGATAAGTTCATTGCAGGCCTGCCGGTACAGTGCCTCGTCGTTCATGGCAAGGAAACCACCGATGTTGACCAGGGCGTCTTTCTTGGCGCTCATCGTGGCGCCATCAGCCAGCGAAAAGATCTCGCGGGCTATCTCGCGCACACTGCGGTGACTCTGGCCAGGTTCTCGCAGCTTGATAAAATAGGCATTCTCTGCGAACCGGCAGGCATCGATGAAAAACGGAATGCCCGCTTCATGGTAGGTTGCTGCCACCTGGCGCAGATTTTCCAGTGAAACCGGCTGGCCGCCGCCGGCATTGTTGGTAATCGTGATCATCCCGAGAGGGATATTTTCACGGCCCACTTCCTGGATGAAGCTGCGCAGCTTCTGGATATCCATATTCCCTTTAAAGGGGTGATCGCTGGAAGGATCAAATGCTTCGTCGACGACAAGGTTAACGGGACGGCCGAGGCGGGCACGGATATTGGCATCGGTGGTGTCGAAGTGCATGTTCGAGGGAACATACTGCCCCGGTTTAACCAGCAGGGCGGCGAGCAGGTTTTCTGCGGCCCGGCCCTGGTGTGTAGGTACGAAATACCTGAACCCTGTCACTTCGTCCATGGCCTGTGCCAGGCGCTGGTACGATCTTGCCCCTGCGTAAGATTCATCACCCTGCATCAGAGCTGCCCACTGCTCCTGGCTCATTGAACCTGTGCCAGAATCGGTCAGCAGATCGATGAACACAGCCTGCGCGGGAAGGGCAAAGAGGTTGTAACCGGCCTGCTGGAGGGCCTTCTCACGCTGCGGCCTGTCGAGCAGCTGGATCGGCTCTACCATCTTGATCCGAAACGGTTCTGGGGGATACTTCGCCATGCCAATGCCTCCGGACCTGTCCTGTATTTGGTTGGTGCTGAAAAAGCAGATGTCTCGGGTAAATTTTGTATCCGCTTCGAGACCTTTACAGTGTAGCACGCTTTGCGAGCAAAAAAAAGGGCGTGTGCGCAGGACTCGGTACCGGCAGAGCCTGCAAAAATGAAAATAGGGGCATCAAGGTCGAGCAAAATACTCTCTGCTAAATCGAGGTTTTCCCCATGGTCAGGTGGAATTCACGGGTGAGTGGGTATAATAACGGCATGGTTTCTCTCCGCATACGGCGGGTCGTGGGCATTATTATCCTGTTGATTTCCCTGGCACTGCTGCTGTGGGGGGTCTGGCCGCTGGGCGATGCAGCCCGCAGCGTTCCGGTGCTGCCCACCCATATGCAGCTTCCCGAGCCGGCCGGCTGGTGGGTGGAATCTCTTACGCTTTGATTCCGGCGTCTTGCATGACTTTTCACCGTGTCATTCTGCTCTTTTTGCGCGCGGTTATCGCCACTCTGCTGCTCATTACGGCAGCTGCCTGCACCGCGGCGCCCGACTTCACCGGCGAGCCTGCCCCGGAGACTGCTGGCGAGGCGCCGGATGGTGAAGGTTCACAACAGGTTGAGCCCACTACAGGGGTGAATCCGGAAGAGCCCGGTACACCAGGCCCTTCGCAGCCGGCTGTCCCCGAGACGCGCCGCCTTACCCTGGAATGGCCTCCCACCATTCGGGTAGGGGATTCGGACGTCGTACAGCTGACACTGGAGGTGGACGACCTGGGAAATATTACCCCAACCGCTGTGTTTGAAGGCCATGAGCTGCACGGGGAGAACGTTCAGATACCCAATGTATATGAGACCCATAATGTGGTCGCTCAGGCTCGCCTCGATATGGCCGGTGTTGAAGTGGAGCCTGGAGAAGAGATCAGTGTTCCCCTGCGGCCGGGTACATCCGCTTCCTTCATCTGGAGTGTGCGACCGGTGGATGTGGGCAGGTACCGGGGAACGGTGTGGCTGCATTTGAACTTTGTCCCTCTCGAGCCGGGCGGGCAGGAGAGCCGCATCCCTGTAACTGCACAATTAATCGATATCCAAGCCATCAACTTCCTGGGCCTGGGTGGTACGCCGGCTCGCGTCCTGGGTGGGATCGGAGCACTTGCCGGTTCCATGATCAGCCTGGACAGCCTGCTGCCCTGGGTGCTGGGCCGGATCCGCCGGCGCAGGAAGCCATCAAAGAAGTAGAAAGAGGCCTATGTTAGAAATCGTTCACTTCATACTCGGACCTGTGAAAACAAACTGCTATTTAATTGCCGACCCGGAAACCGGCGAGGCGGTGGTCATTGACCCGGGTTGGGACGGAAAGTCCGTGGTCCTGGAAGCGAAGCGCCGCGGCTGGCGTATTGGCAGCATCTGGTTGACCCATGCGCATTTCGATCATCTGGGGGGAGCAGCTGATGTCGCAGACCAGACCGACCCGCCGCCTCCGGTGGCTCTGCATCCCGATGATTATCCCCTGTGGCGAGCCCAGGGAGGCGCACCGCAGTTCGGGGTCCGCATCGACCCCGGGCCGGAACCGACGATTGATTTGCAGCCCGGCCAGATTCTGCGGGTGGGAGAAAATGTGCTGGAGGTGCGCCACGCCCCCGGGCATACGCGCGGGCACGTGGTTTTCTACTGCGCCTCAGCAGGGGTATGTTTCTGTGGTGATGTGATCTTTGAAGGTGGTATTGGCCGCACCGACCTTCCCGGTGGAGATTACCAGGCGCTGATCAACAGCATTCGCACCCAGATCCTGACACTGCCGCCCGAGACACGGCTGCTCCCCGGGCACGGGCCTGAGACCACCGTGGAGGTGGAGGCGAGGACAAACCCCTTTCTGACCTGAAAGAGAAATTTCAGGTGTGCTTCGTTCAATGATCGTAAATAAAACAGGACGCATCCCTGAACCCGGGATGCGTCCTGTTTTATTCCTCTGGCAGGAGCGATCAGAGCACGGTCAGGCGCAGGACGGTGTCCAGGATCAGCCCGAGCAAGAAGAGCATACCGAATCGTTTATTGTGCTGGAAGGCGCTGGCCACGAACCACAGCGGCCAGGCGCTGGCGGGGTAATCGGCGGGCGGCTGGTCAGGCCGCGGACGGCGGTACATGGCCAGGAACACGTTGAAAAAGAGCGGCAGTGCAAAGAGCACAACCAGGAGTACAGGAGTAAAGAAGCCGCTGATCACCAGGTAGATCACGGAGAGGTACTGTGCCACCACCATCGCGATGACCACGTAGCGCGACACTCGTTCTCCCAGCACCACCGGCAGGGTATGGATGTTTTTCGCCTTATCCACCTGATATTTGTCGATGTGTTTGCCGAAAATCACCGTGGTTACGCCCAGCGCATAGGGGAGGCTGGCCAACACAACGTTCCAATCCCACTGTCCGGTGACCACATAGTAGCCCCCGCCAATCATCAAGGGCCCCCAGACGATCAGCACAGCGACCTCGCCCAGGGCAATATATTTCAACGGGAAGGTGTAGAAGAGCACAAAGAATGCTCCCAACCCGAGGAGCAGCAGCGCAAGGCTGCCGCGCACGTAAACCAGAACCAGACCAGCAGCCAGCGCCATCAGCCCGGTCACGGCAGCGTAAAGCAGCATCTCACGCCGCGTCAGCAGGCCGTGCTCCAGAGGCTGGGGACCGTACTGGGCACGGAAGTAGTTATCTTTGTCGACCCCCTTCGTATAATCGGTAATATCGTTGACCAGGTTGTTGGTCGCGTGCGAGAGGATCAGCCCGGCAGCCAGGAGCAGCCACAGCCAGGGGTTGAACATTCCGTCTCGCAGCGCAAAGATCCCGGCGATTGCGGCTGACAGAAACGTCATCACCAGAACTGCGGCGCGAGTGGATATCAACCAGCGAGAGATGATGTCCAGGCGCTCCCACTCTTCCTTGCTGACCCGCGGAATCACCTGCAGGGCCTTCCGCCACATGGATACGTTCACTGAGTATTCCCTCCTGTCCGGCCGATGGGCCGGCTGTTACGTGATATATAGAGATGAAAACGATCTATATTATACTCGTACGGAAACACTTTGTGAATAAACCCACGTGCAGGCTAAGCTTTGGTTAATCCAGGGCTTTCAGGGTGGCGCGGTAGAGGGCGCGTTCGAAGTAATCGCCATCCGGTGACAGGTTGTCGTACCCCTTTTCCAGCAGCACTTTGATCAGGGGCTCCCACTGCTGTGCGTAATGCCGCATGCTGGCTTCCGGGTGAAGACCGGGCCAGGAGTAACAGGTCACGGTTGTGCGCCTGTTGTGGGTGGGAATCGAATCGGGGATCGTCTTCGACCAGTTCGGGTCATCGGGATGGAACACGTACTGGCTCAGGTTGCCCTGTGGAATGCCCTCAATACCGCGCACCACAGGCGGATCGGTATCCAGGGTGTAAGGATCTACGGAGAGATCGGTGATGATAGCATGCTCGGGCAGACAGGCAATCCATTCATTTGGAATCACAGGTTTCGACGGGTCGCGGCGGTATGCGGCGTCAACCAGAATATCGGCCTGCTCGAGAAGCTGCTTCATCGTTTTTTCGCTGCTGGTCACATTGCGGCCAGCGACGATGGCAACCGAACCTGGGCCTCCCGCTTCGATATGGTCATGGTTGCGCTCGATGTTGCCCAGTTTCGTGGCGGCATCGACGGCATGCTTACCGACCATGCCGCTGCCGATGATCAGCACATGAATGGGCTTACCGTCTGGGCGCACCAGACCGGGCAGCCGCTGTTCCAGCTGGTCAAAAGCAACCTCGAGACCATTCCATGCGACCGCTTTCATATCTTCGATCAGCCGGGTGCCGTTATCGTTGATAATGCTGTCCATCGAAATGGCGCGTGCGTTCAGTTTCTTCAGGATTTCAACCCGTTTGGGCCGGGTGGGATAGTGCAGCATCGAAATCAGACAGCTGTTTTCCCCCAGCCGGCTGAACTCCTCCTCATTTGGAGAGCGCAGAATCATCACATAATCTTTCTGGAAGGCTTCCTCACGTGTGCACTGGCGAACAGAAGGATTGGCCCGGCGGTAATGATCGAATGTGTAGCCGGAGCGAGAACCATAGCCTTCTTCGAGGTACACCTTTGCACCCAGCCGGGTAAGGTACTGGATAAACTCAGGCAGAAAGACACGCTTTTCCCCCGGTTCTTTCATCATGCGTGGAAAGCCGATGGTAACAGTGTCCGACATTGTGCTTTTTCCTTTCTTTGTGTGGTTTTGTGCCTCCGCCGCCCCGCCGTGCTCGAGGATTCCCGTGTTTGCTGCAAAACCGGTTTCAGGATGATGCCGGCTGCTCCCAGCGAGAGAGCAGGGCCCGGCTGAGCGCTCGCTCGAAAAAGCTTCCTTCGGGGTTCAGGTTCTGTACACCTCCTTTTTCCATCAACTTGCGCAGCAGCGGGCGCAGCTGCAGCCCGTAAACCCGCATGCACTGCTTGGGATGGATCCCGGGCCAGGAATAACAGGAGACGGTGTGCCGCCGGTGGGTGCTTGAAACACAACCCGGCAGGTTATCAAAGGCGGGGTCGTCTGGGCGGAAGATATACTGATCGAGATTCCCCTGGGGAATGCCCTCAATTCCTTTCACGATGGGGGCAGCAGGATCACATTTGTACGGGTCAACCGACAGGTCGAGCAGAACTGCATGTGCGGGCAAATAAGCCACCCATGAATTAGGGATCACCGGCCGCGACGGATCGGGGCGCTGTGTTGCATCGATGAGCAGGTCGGTCTGCGCCAGGACCGGCAGCATATATTTCTCGAAGCGAGTGGTGTCATAATCTACGACGGTGACCTGAACGCCGGGAACCCCGCGGGCTGCCAGGTCGCGCCAGACGCCCTCATCTCCATAGCGGACTGCAGCCTGGGCAACCTGCATACCGACGGCGCCGGATCCGAGCAGCGTGACCCGGATGGGGTCCCTGTCCGGGCTCTCAAATCCGGGAGATGGGTAGATGCTACGCAGGACCTGGAAAGCGACCTCCACCCCATTCCAGGCTACGGCGCGCAGATTTTCAACCAGGCGGCGGCCGTTATCGTCCTTGACGGAATCCAGCGAGATGGCTTCTACCTTCAGCGAGCGCAGAAATTCAACCCGATCAGGGCGGGTGGGATAGTGCAGCATGGAAATCAGGCAGGCGCCGGGGCGCAGGAGGGCCAGATCCTCGTCCCCTGGACAGCGCAGGACCAGCACGTAATCCTGAGCATAGGTTTCTTCGTGAGAGACAAATTCAACCTGGGGGGCCAGCTTCTTATAATCGGCTGCGCTGTAGTTCATCGCCCCGCCGTATCCATGCTCGAGGAAAACCCGGGCACCGCGGCGGGCGATGCTGGCGACAAACTCGGGTAAAAAGGCGCGGCGCTCGCCGGCCTCGGCATGCATACTGGGTAGACCGAT
Organism: Chloroflexota bacterium; assembly: GCA_012516075.1. Classification (GTDB taxonomy): domain Bacteria; phylum Chloroflexota; class Anaerolineae; order Anaerolineales; family UBA4823; genus JAAYXE01. Next base: position 28,943 of record JAAYXE010000039.1, read on the forward strand.
GCGGAATCGCCCCTCCATATCCGTTCCTTTCTTGCCAGTTATACGTGGATGGCCGGACAGCCGCAGCCAGGAAAAGTCTGGGCAAGAGACCGCGAGCCAGCCATCACCTGATCAGAGGAAAAGCCTGACTGCCTGGAAAATGAAGTAGATACCGCACCGCGGCCCGTTCCGGTACCATGTTTTGAACAGCGATTACATTAGAACATCCCGTTGAAGGATGATCGACTGGCTGCAAACGCTGTTGATCTTGGCTATAAATTAGTTTACCACGGCGGAATCAGGCCCCTGGTTCAGAGAAAAGGGCGTCAGGACGTGCAACTGTGAGCGGTAGGGAGCACCGTTTACAGCGTTAACGCTCCAGGCGTGTGGATTCAGGCCAGATCGTACCGGCACGTACAATGCCTCTCTCCGGTACGTCTGCTTTAACGGTGGCGCCGTTGCCGATCATGGCGCCCTCGCCCAGAACAGTCTGAAAATTAACCGTTGCTCCCATACCCACCAGGACACGGCTGCCGGCCTGCACTTCTCCGGCCAGGATGGCGCCTGGTGAGATGGTGGCGTAATCGCCGAGCACACAGTCATGCGAAACAATGGCGCCGGTGTTGATGATCGATCCAAAGCCAATCCGTGCTTCGCTGCCGACATAGGCTTTGGCCAGCACCTGGACCCCCGGGCCGAGCTGTGCGCTGGGCTCTACCACCGCCGAAGGGTGGATCACCGGGGGAAAGGCGAAACCGGCTTCAGTCAGCTTCTCATAAACACGAATGCGCACCGACACATTGCTAATACCGGCAACAGCATTGAGCGCCAGGACGATGCCGCGCGCCCGCAGCTGCGGCAGGATTTCAGCGCCGCCCAGAACGGGAACGCCCATCACCTCTGCCCCTACCGGGAGACCGTCGTCGATAATCCCCTCGATCTGATAAAGCTTCAGCGCGCGCAGCAGGTCAATCACCATTTTGCCGTGGCCGCCCCCGCCGTAAATCACGATTTTGTTCGGATCGATGGGGCTTTCATGCTGAATGTTTTCGGTTTGTGCGGCATTCTCAGGCTGCTGTGTGATCATGCCGCGCAGCATGCTTTCCGTGATCAGCGGACCGGCGGGCAGCGTGGTCAGATCGATCCCGGCTTTTTTCGCCAGTGCCAGGGCTGGTTGAGAGATACGCACCCCTGCAGGGACCTCATATTCCCTGCCGTCGCTGGATTGTTCCGGCGCCGCGCTGTTAATTTGTTTTTGTTCGGGCGGCTTCCAGCCGGCGGACGGCGCCAGATAACAGAGAAGATCGCCCGCATGAACGGTCTCCCCTTCGGCAAAGCGCAAACCGGCGACAAAGCCGCTGGCCTCGGCAAAAACATCGACCGTGGATTTGGTGGTCTCCAGCGTGCAGAGCAAATCCCCTGCTTTCACTTGCTGTCCTTCAACAACCAGCAGTGAAGTGAGCCGGGCTTCGGGTTCGTTAGGATTAATCAACGGAACGGTGACGGTGATGGGATCAGACATGGGTTTTTATGAGCTCAAGAGCGGTGGTCATGATTTCGTTAACGCCGGGCAGCACCTGGTTTTCCAGGGGACCGGATGCCGGGACGGGGGTGTCCAGAGCCGCCAGCCGTCTGGCACGCAGCAGGTGATTGCCCAGCGCTTCGGCTGTCTGCGCCAGGACCTCTGCCCCCCAGCCCAGGCTGAGGGTGCCTTCCTCCACGGTCATCAGGGCCCCGGTGCGGCGGGCGGAGGCGAAGACGGGATCCAGGCCGAACGGCGTCAGGCGCGTGAGGACGACCAGCTCGGCAAAGACCTCGTGTTCGTAAGCCAGTTCCAGCAGCGCCTGGCGAGCAAGTTCGGCCATGTAGCCGTAGGCAGCGATCGTCAGCACCGGCGGCGGTGCACCCCGCACTGTGAGTGTATAGGCGGGTGCATCCGGGCCCTGCTGGATCTCCCGGCATTCAAACTCTGCCAGCAAGGCGCTGTCCTGAAGTGGGAGCAGGTACTGGAGCTTGTTTTCAATGAACAGCGTGGGATCCTCTGCCTGCAGTATGGTCTGCCTCAGCAGGTCTCCCGGGTTACCCAGCGTTGTGGGGGCGATCACATTTAACCCGGGGACTCCCAGGAACATTTTTTCGAGTGTCTGGCTGTGGGTAGGGCCGTAACCTCTGCGGCCGCCCATCGGAGTACGCAGCACCAGGGGGACACGCACCTGATCATTGTACATCCAGCGGAACTTGGCGGCGTGGTTTACGAGCGCATCTGCCGCCAGGGTGATGAAATCGCCAAACATAATCTCAACCACCGGTCTCAGCCCGCGCATGGCCATACCGGCTGCTGCGCCGACGATTCCGGCTTCTGAGATGGGTGTGGTGAAAACTCGCCCGGGATAGGCGCTGGAAAGCCCGCTGGTGACCTTGAACGCCCCGCCGTACGGGTCGAGCACATCTTCACCCAGCAGGATCACGCGTTCATCCGTTGCAAAGGCAGCATGCAGCCCCTGGTTAAGAGAGTTGAGGACGGTTTGCATAGCGGAGTGTCAGTTCGCCGGTTGAGGCTGCTCCGGGTTCAAATTCGGGGTAGGGCGCTGATAGAGCCTGCTCGAACGCTTCCCGGATCTCGGCGTTCACCTGTGCCTCTATCAGGCTTTTCTCCTGGAGGGTCAAACGTGCGGCCTGGATCTGAACAGGATCTCGATCCCGGCGCAGGCGGGCGACGACTTCCGGGTCGCGCGTGTCGTCGCCTTTGGAATGGGGCCCAAAACGAGCTGTATGAATGATCAGGGCACGCGGCGCCGTCTGCGAGCGCACTTCGGCCAGCAGGCTGCCGGCGGCAGACCGGATTTCCAGCACGTCGCTGGTGTCGATTTCGAGGGTGGGAATGCCAAAGGCCGTAAAACGGGCAGCCATGCTGCCCGCTACGGCCAGCTCGGCGGGTGTCGTCTGGGCGATACCGTTATTTTCGAGCACATACAGGATGGGCAGCTGCCAGAGAGCGGCCATGTTGAGGGCTTCATAGATAGCGCCTTCGCCGAGGGTGCCGTCACCCAGGAAGACAGTGGTAACGACCCCGCTCTTTTTCTGCTTCTCCGCCAGGGCCATGCCCGTAGCGACCGGCACGATGCCTCCCTGAACGCCGTTGGAGTAAAAGTTACGCCACTGCAGGTGCTGTGAGCCGCCGCGTCCACCGCAGACACCGCTGCTCTTACCCATCAGCTCGGCGAACAGGGCTGCCGGGCTGCCCCCATAAGCCAGAAAGTGCCCGTGGCAGCGGTGATTGCTGAAGACGATATCCTCATCGGCAGCCTGGCCAATGACGCCAACTGCATTCGCCTCCTGGCCCAGATAGGTGTGCGTGGTCCCGAAAAAAACACCCTTTGGAAAATTTTCAAGCACGGTTTCTTCAAACCGGCGAATGCGGAAAAGGGAGCGGTACAGTTCAAGGTTCATTGACGGTTGCCCATAAATTCTTCCGCTGTGGCGTGCCCGGGCTGGCTGATTCCGTCTCGCTGAAAAACTTTAATCAGGGTAAGGAGCAGGATTTTGATATCCAGCCAGAAAGATTGGTTATCGACATACCAGACATCGAGTCTGAATTTTTCATCCCAACTGATCGCATTCCGACCGTTGACCTGCGCCCAGCCGGTGATGCCGGGCAGGACATCATGCCGGCGTGCCTGTTCAGGGCTGTAGCGCTCCAGGTAGTGGGCGAAGAGAGGCCGCGGCCCCACCAGGCTCATTTCTCCCTTCAGCACGTTGATCAACTCGGGCAGCTCATCCAGGCTGGTGGCACGCAGAAATTTTCCCAGGGGTGTCAGGCGTTCAGAATCGGGCAGCAGGTTTCCGGCGGCGTCACGGGCATCGGTCATGGTGCGAAACTTATATACCTCAAAGACAGCACCGCGATAACCGCCCCTGCGCTGGCGGAAGAGCACCGGCCGGCCGTGAACCATGAGCACAAGCAGGGCGACAACCAGCAGCAGCGGTGAGAGCAGGATCAGCAGGATCAGCGTTGCCAGCAGGTCAAACAGGCGTTTGGAAATCGGGACGCCGGGAGGGAACATAGGCTCATTCTACTGCGAAATATCGGATTCTGCCGCCTGAGCTGTATTTACCGTCTGCGGCTGTGTGTTTTCGTTCTGGGCCTCGCCCAGCTTTTCCAGTACTTCTACCAGGCGCTCGCGCCAGTCGGGCTGGCTGCTGTACTGCATCCATAGAGCAATTTTACCGGCGCGCACATATGGTCCCAGCTCAGGCAGGCTGGCCGGCAGTTCACCGCCGGGATAACGAAGCACAAGCTGTCCATTTTCGGTTGTAATCGAGGCAATTCCGGCACGCTCGGCGAGCAGCTTTATTTTAATCTGGTAGAGCAGGTTCTTTACCGGCTCGGGAGGCGGACCGAACCTGGCGCCGAACTCCTCGACCAGTGCATCGACTTCGCCAAGTTTGTGCAGGTTTGCCATGCGCCGGTAAAGCCCCAGCCGCACGGACTTATCGGGCACATAGTCGGAAGGGATGCTGACTGGCAGGGGGAGTTCTACACTGGTCAGCGATATCTGTTCATCATAAGGCAGGCCGGTGGGTGTGGCAGGCAGACCCTGATCGGTGCGCAGCCGGCGAACGGCCTCGGCCAGCAGGCGGGTGTACAGGTGGAACCCTACAGCCGCGATATGGCCGTGCTGGCGCGTCCCCAGGATGTCGCCGGTGCCGCGAATTTCCAGGTCGCGCATGGCAATGGAGAACCCGGCGCCGAGCTGTGTGTTTTCGGCAATCGTCTCCAGCCGCTGCCGGCCTTCCCGCGTGGGCGGTTTGCGGTTGTGGCGGAAGAAATATGCGTAAGCACGCTGGGCTCCCCGGCCTACACGCCCGCGCAGCTGGTAGAGCTGGGCCAGGCCAAAGGTATCAGCGCGGTCTACGATGAGGGTGTTGGCGCTGGGAATATCCAGACCGGATTCGATGATCGAAGTGCTCAGCAGCACATCCACTTCGCCGCGCGTAAACTGTTCCATGCGGTGTGCCAGTTCATTTTCTGGCATTTGCCCGTGCGCCACCGTGATGCGTGCTTCTGGAACGAGCTGTTCCAGATGTCTGCGCATGGCTTCGATGGTCTGCACCCGGTTATGGACAAAGAAAACCTGCCCGCCGCGCTCCAGCTCTCGCAGAACCGCCTGGCGTACCAGCCGTTTGGAGTAGGGCCCGACGTGGGTGACGACCGGCAGCCGCTCCTCAGGAGGGGTGTTAATCGTTGAGATGTCGCGCACGCCGCTGAGGGCCATATACAGCGTGCGGGGGATCGGGGTCGCAGTCAGCGTCAGGACGTCGACTTCCGTGCGCATCTTTTTCAGGGTTTCTTTGTGGGTCACCCCGAAGCGCTGCTCTTCGTCGATGATCAACAGCCCCAGATCTTTAAACTGCACGTCTGAGGAGAGCAGGCGGTGTGTGCCGATGATGATATCTATCTGTCCTTCAGCCAGGCGCTGGACGATCTCTCGCTGCTGTTGTGGGCTGCGGAAGCGTGAGAGCATTTCCACTTCGACCGGGAAGGCAGAGAGCCGCTGGGTGAAGGTGTTGTAGTGCTGCTGGGCGAGAACGGTGGTGGGCACCAGAAGTGCTACCTGTTTCCCATCCATCACGGCCTTAAAAGCCGCCCGCAGCGCGACCTCGGTTTTTCCATAACCCACGTCACCACAAATCAGGCGATCCATTGGGCGCGGGCTTTCCATATCCTGCTTCACTTCCTGGAGGACGTGAATCTGGTCCTCTGTTTCGATGTAGGGGAAGCTGGCTTCCAGTTCCTGCTGCCAGGCGGTGTCCTGGTTAAACGCGTGGCCCTGTACGATCTGCCGGCGGGCATACAGTTCCAGCAGGTCTTCGGCGACTTCCTTCACCGCTTCTTTGACGTGCGCTTTGACAGTGCGCCACTCCGTCCCACCCAGGCGGCTCAGGTTTGGCGCGCGGCCATCTGGACCCACATAGCGCGTCAGCCGGTCGATCTGGTGGACAGGGACGAACAACTGGGCATCGTCGGCATAGGTGACGGCCAGATATTCACGCTCTACGCCATCGACGGTCCGGCGCACCAGACCGTTGAACTGGCCAATGCCGTGGTCCACGTGGACCACATAGTCCCCTGGCTGGAGGTCTGCGTAGGGAGATTCGGGTGCTTCAGCTACAGCACGGCGGCGCAGCCTGGGCTCTGGCCGCCGCCAGCCGAAGATTTCGCCGTCGGTGAGCAGATGCAGGTGCGGCCCATCCACGGGAGAGAAGCTCCATCCTTCTCCCAGGCTGCCTTCAATAAACACCGGCTGGATGTGGCCATTGGACTCCTGCAGGGCCTGATCCTCCCAGAGCTCGGTCAGTCGCGAGGACTGGCGTGAGACAATGACCGCAGACTCTCCCTTGAGGAAGATGTCCTGCAGGTAATCCATGAAATGCTTGAGGCGGCCGCCAAAGCGAGGCTCTGCACTGAACCGCCTGGCCAGCTCTGAAGCCGACAGCTGCCCCTCATCGTCAACAGCAGCCGCCGGGCCTAATTCAATGACCGTCCGCCCCGATAGGGAGTCCTCCAGTTCGGACCAGGAGACATAGGGCACGGGGAAATCTTCCGGGAGGATTCCCTCCTGGATATATTCACGCCGCATATTAACCGCCTGCTCCTCCACCTCGGTGACGGTATCCTGCAGCGACTGGCGGTCGTCCAGACAGACAATTGTCTCGGGAGGAAGGTAATCGAGCAGGCTGGCTGTGGTGGTGTGCAGCAGGGGGATGTGAAACTCGGTCAGCTCAACCTGGCCGCTGGCCTCGTCAGGAGGGGAGATGCGAGCGGCAATCCCGGCGCCTCCGTCGGCGGGGATCAAATATTCACGCGCCGGGGTGACCAGCACGCGGGCGAGGCTGCCCGGCGAACCACCCGCACCGGGGCTCTTCACCGTACGCTGAGTGGCCGGGTCAAAGCGGCGCAGCGTGTCGATTTCATCCCCAAAGAATTCCATGCGTACGGGTTGGGGTTCTGCCGGAGGCCACAGGTCCAGTATGCCACCGCGGCGGGCGAACTGGCCGGGAGCAACGACGGTGTTGACTGGCTCATAGCCCAGGCTGACCCACTGGCGGAGCAGTTCGTCCATATCGGCGCGCTGGCCGGGTTTAAGCGTGCGCGAAACCCGCAGGAAGTCACGCCGGGGCATGGTGCGCGTCATGAGCGCACGCGCAGGAGCGATCAGTACCGGAGGCGGGTCCAGGGTTGCTGCACCCGGTATGTGATAGGCTGCCAGCACGGTCAATGCATTGAGACGATCCCGGCGGGTGCGCTCGCCCCAGGCTGCGTCTTCATAAAACAGCGGCGTGGGTTCTGGAAACAGCAGCCGGGGGGTTCCGGGCGCCCACATGGCCAGCTCTTCGGCAAGCGAAAGAGCGTGATCTGCCCGGTCCGTCAGCAGCAGAACTGGCCTGCGCAGGCGCGCGTGCAGCGCAGCGGCGACAGGAAGCCGGGCCGCACGCCGCAGTCCCAGACGCTGGGTGGAAGGCCCATCCTGCAGATGTTTGCTCAGCTCTGCGATTGAGTCTTCAAGAGACCGGAGAAGGAATTCGAGTGACATGTAAAAGCTGCAGCGACTCCCAACAGCCCGGATGCCCTGGCGGGCGCAGGGCTGTGAGCGTCCTACTCCCCACTTCCATTAAACGAATTCATGGCAGCCTGAATACCTTCTGCGACAAAAACGAGTGCCGCCTCCGCAGCCCGGTCGAGCGTGTTGTTGAGGATTTCCAGCTCGGTTTTTGAAAAATCCTGAAGCACATACGCAGATGCGTCCATGCGGCCGGGCGGCCTGCCAATACCCACCCGCAGGCGCGGGAAATCCTGCGTTCCCAGCCGTTCAATAATCGAAGCCATGCCTTTCTGTCCGCCGGCGCCGCCCCCGGGGCGGATGCGCAGTGTTCCCAGGGGGAGGTCCACATCGTCGTAGATAACGAGCAGGTTGTCCAGGGGGACCTTATAAAACCGCAGCAGCGGTCCTACGGCCTGTCCGGAAAGGTTCATATAGGTCTGTGGTTTGGCCAGCACAATGCGGCTGCCCTGATACTCCCCTTTCGTAACCAGCGCCCTGGATTCCAGGCGCGAGAAAGAAACGCCTAAACGCTCCGCCAGGCGGTCAATCGCCATAAATCCGGTGTTGTGGCGGTTCTGCCGGTATTCGCGACCCGGGTTTCCCAATCCAACAATCAGAAAAGGAAAGCTGGTGGTCGAGGCTGTTTCCTTATCTTTATTTTTCTGCAGAAACGGCAGCTTCATCTGCTGTAATTATCCTTTTCGTCGACTGCGCATGCTGAGCACTTTCTGGTAAAGACCGATCAGGGCGAACATCCCACCGGCTGCCAGGGCGCCTTTGCTCAGATTAAGCCGGATTTCCTCAGGCGTTATCTCCGCGGGATTAGGTGGGAGCGGTGTGGAGATCTGGGGCAGAGGGGTTAAAGTGGGACGAGATGTGGGTGTGGCGGTCGGACCGGTCTGGGTTACCGTAACTCCCGGTGACGGTGATGGTGTGCTGGTTTCAACCGGCGTGTAGTTGCGCACACGCAGGTTCTCTACCAGCACCGTCTGGCTGGTTCCATCTGCCAGGTGGATGACCATGCGCAAAGTGTACAGACCATCACTGATTGTGGTGGTATCCCATTCCGCCAGAAGACCGCCGGGAACAGGATCCTTACTGCGCAGAATGGAGAACCAGGTTTCCTCCGCCTCCTGTGCATACGTGAAAGAGATTTCAGCGGATAGAAAACCCTCCAGGGCGGAGAATCCTTCGATGGGAACCTTTCCCTGCAGGGCCTGACCGCTGACCGGCGTATAGATGACCGCGGACGCAGGGGTGGGGGAAGGCGGCGCTCCCTGGTGTGCCGAGACTCCGGTGACGAAGCCGGGAAAGCACAGCAGTAGAATTAAAAAAAGGGAAGCGCCCAGAAATCTCCGTTCCATGGCAACAGGTTAGTTTAACATGGTAGCACTGGAGTGTCAAATTTGTGAATTTTCAAAACGGCGAGAATGTGGTAAACTCTTCCAGTAATTTCAGGCCTTGAGATGGGCCTTTCCGGTTGCTGGATTGAGTGGTTAGCGTTTTGATCGAGGAGCGTAGACTTTGATCCGGAGGTGGGGCAAGCAGCCCCAGATCAAATGCCCAGAAGGTTTCAACCGGGCAAAACCTGATGATCGTTAGACCCAAGGTGGGGAGGTTGCCGTATCGGCCCTCCCCACTTCCTTTGAAACCGAAGATAAGTCCTTAATAAATAAATCACAAAATTCAAAAGGAAAAATCAAAGCTGTCCGGCCTGCGCCACGGCTCGACAGCGCCTGATGGTTTTCTGGAGGATAGGCAAGAATGACCGTTCGAAAATCAGGAGAGGAAATGAAAACCAAATATATCTTTTTTACCGGTGGTGTCGTCAGCTCAGTGGGTAAAGGGGTGACCGCCGCAGCTCTAGGCCTGCTGTTGAAGAAGCGCGGGTTTAAAGTTGCCGTGCAAAAACTGGATCCTTATATAAACGTCGACCCCGGGACGATGAGCCCTTACCAGCACGGGGAAGTGTATGTCCTCGACGATGGCGCCGAGACCGACCTTGATCTGGGGCACTATGAGCGCTTCATTGATGTCAGCCTGAACCGGGTCTGCAATGTGACCACCGGGCAGGTGTATGCTGAAGTGATCAGCAAGGAAAGGCGCGGCGATTACCTGGGGGGCACCATTCAGGTCATTCCTCATATTACCAACGAAATTAAGCGCCGGATCGGCCTGGTTGCCAAGACAACCGGAGCCGAGATTGTGCTGGTGGAAATTGGCGGCACGGTGGGTGATATCGAATCGCTGCCTTTCCTGGAAGCCCTGCGTCAGATGCGCAGCGATGTGGGCCGCGAGAACAGCGTGTATATTCATGTCACCTGGCTGCCTTTTATTGGCGCCACAGGCGAACTGAAAACGAAACCCACCCAGCACTCCGTCGCCGAACTGCGTTCCATCGGTATTTCACCCGACATTATTGTGGCGCGTTCGGATTATCCGGTGGACGAGGACCTGCGCGAGAAAATCGCCCTCTTCTGCGATGTAGACCGCCGTGCAGTTATTCCCATGATCACCGAGCCGATCCTGTACAAAGTCCCCCTGACCCTCGAAGAGTTTGAGGTGGGCGATTATCTGATGGAGCGATTGGGGCTGGAGCCCCGTCAGAAGCCCGACTGGTCTCGCTGGAAGCGGCTAGTCACCGAAGTGGAGCGCGAGAAGCCGGTTATCAACGTGGCGCTGGTGGGTAAGTATGTCGAACTGCATGATGCCTATATGAGCGTGCGCGAGGCGCTGAAACACGCCGCCCTGGCTCTCGGGCTGGAAGTGAATATCTCCTGGGTGCATTCCGTTGAGCTGGAAAAAGGCCGTGGATGGGATGTCATCGAGAAGGCGGACGGTGTGCTGGTCCCCGGTGGGTTTGGCAGCCGCGGTATAGAAGGGAAAATTCAGGCCATTCAATACGCGTATAAAAACCGGGTTCCCTATCTGGGCCTGTGCCTGGGGATGCAGCTGCTGGTCATCGCCTTTGGTCGCCATGCCCTGCAGACTGACGATGTAAATTCAACCGAATTTGACCGTACCACCAAACATCCGGTGATTGATCTCATGCCCGATCAGCGGGCGATTGCGGATATGGGCGGTACCATGCGGCTGGGCCTGTACCCCTGTGTGATCCAGCCGGGCACCCTCGCCGCCCGGGCATATGGAGAAAAGCTGATCCAGGAACGCCACCGCCATCGATTTGAATTCAATAACAGCTACCGGGAAGTGCTGGAGAAAGCCGGAATGCGCTTTTCCGGACTTTCGCCGGATGGACAGCTCGTGGAGATCGTCGAACTGGCCGATCATCCCTTTATGGTCGGCACTCAGTTCCACCCGGAATTTCTATCGCGCCCCAACCGTCCGCACCCCCTGTTCGTAGCCTTCCTGGATGCTGTAAGAGAGCATGCTGGAATCGAAAAGCAGCAGGTGGAGGCTATTGAAACGCCTTCGGTGCCGGAGGAACTGGCAGCCGAGCTGCAGCGCTGACTTCAAAGGCTTTATCTGAAGAGTCTGGCCTTTCTCATATCGAGAACTGAAAGGCCAGACTCTTTCATGGAAGAAGGATTATACGGACGCTGTTCCGCATATCCCGAGGATTAAACCGGGCACTTCTTTGAAAGAGTGAATTCCGGCTTGCAAAAAATTGGATTATACTTGCACTGCTCATTGTAATGGTCACTCCCATAACTTTCCGTCACTGCAAAAAGAGGGCCAGGCAGACCGCCGTTTCGGTTAGCACCCTGTGCTGTGCATGCGGAAAATCATGGGCGTGTAATCCCTGCAAAAAAATCCAAAAAGAGAGGTGAATTTATGGACACGACGATTGAGGATGTCATAGGTCGACAAATACTCGACTCGCGCGGCAATCCAACCGTAGAGGTTGAAGTTACCCTGGCCGATGGGAGCGTAGGTCGCGCGGCCGTCCCCTCAGGAGCCTCGACAGGCGTGCACGAAGCGCTGGAAATGCGCGATGGCGACAAGTCTCGCTATGGGGGGAAGAGCGTAGAGAAAGCGGTTCAGAACGTCAATGAGGAAATCGCCGATGCCCTCTTTGGCTATGACGCCACCGAACAGCGCAGCATCGACGCGCTGATGATCGAGCTGGACGGCACACCGAATAAGTCACGCCTGGGTGCAAATGCCATTCTGGGCACCAGCCTGGCAGTTGCCAAAGCAGCGGCGAACTCATTAGGTCTGCCGCTGTACCGTTATATCGGCGGTGTTTTTGCTCACGTGCTGCCTGTGCCGATGATGAATATCCTCAACGGCGGGGCCCATACCTCCTGGCAGTCGACTGATGCGCAGGAGTTCATGGTGATGCCCTTCGGAGCAGAAAGCTTCGCAGAAGGTCTGCGCTGGGGTGCGGAGATCTATCACGAGCTGAAGAATGTGTTGAAGGCGCGCGGCTACACGGCCCTGGTGGGCGATGAAGGTGGTTACGCACCAGCCCTCAAAGCGAACAGCGAAGCGGTAGAGGTGATCCTGGAGGCAATCGAGAAAGCGGGGTACAAACCCGGCGAGCAGGTCGCCATTGCCCTGGATCCTGCCGCCTCTGAGCTTTATGATGAGGAAACCGGCACCTATAACCTGCGCCGCGAAGGTAAAAAACTGAGCAGTGAAGAAATGGTTGGCTTCTGGAAATCCTGGGTGGACCAGTACCCAATCGTGTCGATCGAAGACGGGCTGGCCCAGGACGACTGGAATGGCTGGAAGCTGCTGGTCCAGGAGCTCGGAGACCGCATCCAGCTCGTTGGAGACGATCTGCTGGTGACCAACCCTGAGCGGGTGCGGCGTGCGATCCGCGAGAATGCAGCGAACGCGCTGCTGGTCAAGCTGAACCAGATCGGCACGCTGACCGAGACCATTGAGGCCGTCGAGGCCTGTCACCGGGCGGGCTGGCGGGCGGTCACTTCGCACCGCTCGGGTGAGACCGAAGACGCGACCATCGCCGACCTGTCGGTAGCTCTCAACATGGGCCAGATCAAGACCGGCGCACCGGCGCGCTCAGACCGCGTGGCCAAATACAACCAGCTCCTGCGCATTGAGGAAGAGCTGGGAGACGCTGGCCGGTATGCAGGCTGGAGTGCACTGCGCAGTTCCGGAAAATCGGCCTGATCAGCCAGAATTGAAAAAGCCGTGTGCAGAAGCAAATCGCTGCACACGGCTTTATTATTTAATTTGGGGGTGTCTCAGGCTGCTTCTTCCACCGGGGCCGCTTCTTCACCGCTGTCATCGCTTTCAACGACCAGCGGGTGAAGCGCTTCGTTCAGGGTCAGGTTCTCCCGGCGCATCCCGGGGGCAGGGGTGCCGCAGTAAGGGCAGAGATTCCACGGCAGCTCCATCAGCCGGTTGCACTGGTGACAGCTCTTCTTTAATTTTGTATGACAGTTGGGGCAGATGATCCAGTTCTCTTTCACCCGCCGGCCGCAGCCCGGACACAGGCTGCTGTTTTCAATGGCCTGAAGCAGCGCTTCTTCCTCCAGGGTGTGCTGGTAATCTTCTTCCAGCGTACGCTGGGGACGCAGGATCAGGTAGATAAGAATCCCCGGCAGAAACAGTACTGCGACGACCAGCACGGCCAGCACGCGAGTGAACGGGTCACGTGCCCGGCTGCGGATGTCGCGATAAGTCCAGATGACCAGGCTGAGCCACAGGGCTGCCAGAAATGCGCCGCCCCAGGCGACCAATAACATCATGAAACTGCTCAGTGAAGAGGGATCGAACATAAGCGCTCCATTTGCGGCGATTATAGCACGTTAAGGCCAGGATGTATTGCCGGAATAGATGGATTGGGGTATAGTCTAAAAAAATATCCGCGCACAGCATCGTCCATGGAGAGCACATGAAAGAGAACACTGATGGCTACCGGATTGCGGACCTGGATGTGGACGAGCGGCCGCGCGAGCGGCTGGCGAAGCTGGGACCCAGCAAATTAAGGAATGAAGAACTTTTAGCCATTCTGCTGCGGGTGGGGGTGCCGGGTGAAAGCGCTGTGCAGGTAGGCAAACGTCTGCTGGATAATCTGGGGGGATTGACGGGCATTTATCAGGCGTCTTTCAAAGAAATATGCAGCCAGCACGGCATTGGTCCCGCCAAGGCGGCCCAAATTCAGGCTGCTCTGGAATTAGGCCGGCGGATCAGCGAGAGCTCCGAAGAAGAAGTTCATTATATTCACAGCCCGGAGGACGTTTTTAAATTACTGAGGTATCGCATGGGTGCCCTGGAGCAGGAAGAGATGCGCGTGGTCCTGCTGGACACCCGCAACCGGGTGCTGGAAGATGTGGTGGTTTACCGGGGATCGCTAAACTCAGCTCAGGTGCGGGTAGGTGAGATTTTCAAACATGCCATCCGCCGCAATGCTGCGGCTGTGATTCTGGTACACAATCACCCCAGCGGCGATCCTAACCCCAGCCCGGACGATGTGGCTGTGACGCGCGCTATCGTGCAGGCCGGTAAACTTATGGATATTGATGTGCTGGATCATATTGTCATTGGGCGCGGCCGCTATACTTCTTTGAAACAGCGTGGGCTCGGGTTTACCAACTGATTAATAAGCCGCGCCGGAAAACTCATCAGTCTGAAGTTGCCCGGATTACGAAGCGGGTGAATTCGTTCTCGAACGGCAGCCAGTCGTACTTCACGCCGCTGCTGGTGTAGGGTCGTGGACCGCGCCTCAGCGCAGCCAGCAGCCGGTTCAGATCCTGCTGGCTGCCTTCAGCCATAACCTCAACTGTCCCGTCCCATTTATTGCGAACCCAACCGTTGAGCCCCAGCGATAGCGCAGTATCCTGAACGAAGGCTCGAAACCCAACGCCCTGAACATGTCCTTCTACCACTGCATGCAGACGGGCGTTTTCGTTTTCGGTCATGAAATCCCTCCCTGAAAAATCGATATAGGATCGCAGTCGTTTTTAGCCTTACACAGTGGGCATACGCCGCACGGTGGTGAGAATCACCACAGCGAGCGGGGCACCCAGAGCGGCTGCCAGCAGAAACAGCCAGGGTAGAAGCTGGCTGAGGGCACTGACCTGACCATCTTCACCAAATACCGCCTGCCGCCACTGTCGCTCCAGCTGAGGCAGGTTTCTTCCTATTGCTACTTCGAGGCCGCGCTGGCAGTCGTATCCATCTCCATACGTCTGGAGCAGACGGTCCAGGCCGGCGCTGCCCTCCGTCTGCCGCAAATACCGCGTGAAAGAAGCTGCCTCGGCATAAGCGAGCAGCGCTTTGGAAGCGTCACGGGGGAACGATGAGCATAAATCACCGATCGGGATCAGTGACTCGTTATCATACGCGTTGTTCAACAGGATCTGGTAATCCGGATTGGGGTACAGTTCGGTGATCGACGCCAGGCCTTCGCTTAGCCATACGGGCAGTTCCGCGTATTTTGTGCCCATGGTCCCGTACAACAGCAGGTGCATTAACTCGTGGGGGATGCGCTGCTCCATATCCAGGCGCTGGTCTGGACCCGGGGGAAGCGCTACCACCATCACCCCGACCTCCGGATCTGCATGGCCGGCAACCCAGTTCTCGCTGGAAGGACCAAGCACATCCTGCATATCCTTCGGGTTATCGTAAACATAGATGTCGAGGGTTTCGTCCTGCACCGTCAGGCTGATCAGCCCCCGGGCTCTGTCCATGCCGGCCTGAGCGACATCGAGCACATCCTGTGCCAGAGTGACATCTCCTGAGTACCAGTGCACCCGGTAAATCTCTTCCTCAAGAGTCTGCCATTCGAAGCGATTGTCTTCGTAATAAAAGCTGTAAAAAGGAGATGTATACGTCTCGCCGTCTTCAAAGGTGATGCGAAAACGATATTCGACATTGGAAAAAGCCTGCAGCGACTGGCCTTCCAGGTTGTAGGTCATCTGGATTTCGCCATCGGAAGTGACGCTGGCTTCACCGGGGAAGGTGTGAGAGGAATTCTCTGCCCCAAAAAGCACGACCGCATTCTGGACCGGCGAGCTGGCTTCCAGGCTCGCCCGGAAGGTAATCGAGCGCCCGAACTCGTACTCGACTTCGGGGCTGGTAATCCCTGGCTGGGCGGACACAGGCTGCACGAAACAGAATATTAGAATTAGAACAGCAGTCAATGCGGCAAGCCGAACAGCATGCGGGGCAGCACGCATAAAAACCTCCCACGAGGGGCAAAATTGGGGCGAGCAGCAGGAACGGCACAGACGTTGATACCGCTGGTCGCTATGTTGCAAGGATCGTGCACAATTCTGCACTTTCTGATGACAGCCAGATTTTCTCCACCCGGAATGGCTGATCACCTGCGGATTGACCGCTTTCCAGCGGGAAAATTATAACGCGATCCCTGTGGAGAAAAATAGTGCTGCCGTGTTAATAAAAAAACGCCGGTGCCCATGTGGTTACCGGCGTTCTATCTACGATCATCGGCAGAGAAGCGTCTCAATCCTGATACTCTTCGCCTTCTTCATCGATCATATCAAGCAGTTCGTCTTCGTCAAAACCGGCATCTTCTACCTCGCCGGCTTCGGGGAAGTCAAACAGGGCAAAGAGCTCCATGTCTTCAGTGAAGGAAAGGTTATCGAGGGCCGAATCGATGAACTCCGCTTCTTCTTCATCCTCGGCTTCTTCATATAACTGTTCAAGCCTCTGGCGCACCCCTTCGCCGCCGATCTGCGAGAGCGACCAGATGCAGGCCATGCGGACTTCCTCATCGGGATCATCCAGCATTTCCAGCAGTGCAGGCAGCGCCTCGGTCACCTCCAGCTCACCGGCGGCGCGAGCGGCTTCGGCGCGTACCGTCGGGTGGTCGCTGTCCAGCTGTTTCATCACGAGCGGAATCCAGCGCTCATTAAAGGAGCGGCCCATGGCATACAGTGCACTGGCGACCCAGTCGCGCTTGCCGCTGTTGTAAGCCTTTTCGATCAGATCCTGAATGTCCTCACGGCCGGAAAAACCGAGTGCTTCCAGGGCTCGGCGGCGCACAATTTCAGGGCTTGTTCCGGTGTGTGCAACGATCAGAGCTGCTTCCACCCGGCGCAGCGTTTCGACCGGAATTTCCTCAATTTCACCCAGATAGACGTACTTTCCCAGGGCGGTGGCTGCTGCGGCGCGCACGTCCACATCCTGATCATTTTCCAGGATCTCAATAAAGGTATCGATCAGGTCGGGCTCTTCAAAATCCCACAAAGCGCGAATGGCCGGCAGGCGTACGCCCGGCTCACTGTCTCGCAAGGAGAAGCGGGCCAGCGCTTCAAAGGAGAGGACCATGTCTCTTTCACCCATCGCCTCCACATCCTGCAAGAGCGCCTGGCGGCGCCATACCGGTACCTGCTGCCAGACTTCCTCCAGCATTTTCACTTCTTCATTGTTCAGGTCCGACAGGCGGTAGAGATAGCGCGGGTGAAAGGGTACATCGACGTTCAGCAGCGCGTCGATTACCTCTCGAAAAGTAATTTCTTCCGTTTGAGCCATCTTTATAACCCTTTATGGCAGTTCGATCGGATTGATGAAATCCTGCACATTGATATAGATGATCAGGAGTAGAAGCAGTGTGAAACCGATTAAATGTATCATATTTTCATACTGCTGGGGAATGCGCCTGCGCAGCAGGATCTCCGGCAGGGTAAGCAGAATCCGGCCACCGTCCAGGGCCGGAATCGGCAGCAGGTTCATCACGCCCAGGGAGATCGAGATGGCCATAAAGAAATACAGCGGGCTTTGCAGCTCGGTGTAGATTTCGTACATCCCCCGGTACCCGATCAGGCGGCCTTCTTCCGGTGAGGCTGTGCCCTCAAAGAGGCGCACCGGGAGGAGCAAAATCGCCTTGATGTTTTCGAATGTGGCATAGGCGCCGCGGTACATCGCGGTCCCCAGATTGATGGGGCGCGTGGGATTGCCCATTAAGATCCCTATTGCACCTTCGTTGGGGGGCGGATCACTGCGCGGGACCAGTGATACACTGAACTCTCTTCCGCCCCGGCGGTACACCAGCTCAACAGGCTTATCCAGGTTCTTGTTGATCACCTCAACAACTTTCTCCCGGCTGTCGATCTCCTCGCCTGCGATGGAGACCAGCAAATCGCCCGCGCGCAGACCGGCCCTGTCTGCCGGTGATCCGGGCGCAATATCTTCGATACGGACCTGATCAAGGATCGGGTCGCCGAGACTGTAGAAGAGCATCATCCCGAGCAGGATACCGACCAGGATGTTCATGATAGGCCCGGCAGCGAGCACTGCCAGGCGGGCAAACGGATTGGCAGCCGCCAGTCCGCCGGGCACCGTGGGGTCATTTTCACCTTTCGGGCGTACAAATCCACCGAGCGGGATCCAGTTGAGCGTATACTCTGTGCCATTGAGTTCAAAGAGTTTGATCATGCGCGGCGGAAAACCGATGCCGAACTCTTCAATCTCGATCTTAAAGAGGCGGGCAACCAGGAAGTGACCCAGCTCGTGGAGCAGGATCAGGGCGCCCAGACCGAGAATAAATGTAATTATAGGAGGCATGTTTACCTGTATCCTTCACTTCAATACAGCGCTTTCTGTGCTGCATCCGGTACTCATACGATAGCAAAGTGATTATATCTGTTCGAAAGGGATTCCGGTAGCCAGATGCCTTGCACCGGCAATGTTCTAACGCAATATTAACCGTTTCAGGCCTGGATTTCCCCCCTTCAAGATCATGGCCCCTGCTGTTAAAGGTTTACTTCTTCTGCAAGCAGATGGGCAGCTGACCCTGCAGGCGCCTGCAGGACCTCTTTAACACCCTGAATCTGCGCTGCGGCGGCAGCGACACGATCCGCTTCGGCTGCCGGGCAAATGAGGTGGACGTTAGGACCGGCGTCGATGGTATAGAAGACCGGTATTCCGCTGCGGCGCCACTCTCCAGCAGCGTGTATCAACTCGATGGTGGCCGGCTGCCAGTAAAGAAGCCGCCGGGCGCCGGTCATCATGACGGCATGCATCAGGTTGCAGTCCAGCTCAGAAACCTCCGCCAGAGCTTCGAAATCGCGCCTGAGAATTGCGGTGCGGCACTGCTCCAGGCGGGCAGGAGCGCTCTTCAGGCGCGCCTTCTGCAGTGGACTGGTCTCAGCCAGGGCGTGCCCTTCGGTGGAGCCGGTAGGTTTATGCACCTGACTGATCACAGCCACAATGTCCACCAGGTCCCAGTGATCAGCCGGTGCGATCGATACAGCATAGGAAGACTGGTCATCCTCCCCGGCCAGCCATTCGACAAAACCGCCTGGGACCGAGCGGCAGGCCGAGCCGGAGCCCCGGCGAGCCAGGCGTGAGAGCTCCGCTTCGGAAAGCTGCAGGCCGGCGGCCGCCGCTGCAGCCAGGGCCAGGGCAGAAAATGCGGAGGCGGAGGAGGCAATCCCGGCTCCGGTGGGGAAGTCGTTCTTGCTTTCCACTTCTGCATACAGGTCGATGCCGGCAAGCCGGCGCACATGGTCCAGAAAAGTCTGCACGCGCTGCAGCTGCTTGCCGGAGGTGGGCTCACCATTGAGGATGAGCCGGTCGGCGGTCAGGGCAGGGTTAAAGGTAACCCGGGTGCGGGTCTCCAGCCTGCCCAGGTTCATCGAAATCGAACCGCTGGCGGGGATCCTCAGGTGGTGGTCACGGTTGCCCCAGTATTTAATGAAGGCAATGTTGGGATGGCTGACGGCTGCGGCGGATTTTAGCTCGGTAGACATTGGATAGAAATACCCTTTTTTCGTTGTCAAGGGCAAGTTTACCACGCGGCACAGGATATTGAATCAATGGCGCAGCGCAGCTTTTTCCATTTTCTGTTTGATTGAGATGATTGCCGAACTCAACGTTATTCGCCGGACATCGTTCTTTTTTGATTTTCTTTTCACCCAGATACTTTCCTGGACATCAAAAAAATCTCCTGTATCTCTGGTGAGTATGTAATAAATTCGTTGACATAAAAGGCGTTGTCTCTTATACTGCATTTTGATAACAGGGGGATATGTATGCAATTTGATATGTCCAAACGCCGTGCTCCAGGGAGGATAATGTGAGAAATGCACTGCTGCAGAGGGTTGGACTTTTTCTCTTAATCGCCGGGGTGGTCAGTCTGCTGGCTTCTGCTTTGATCATACCCCCCTTGATCCATTTTCTAGAGGCAAACCTCAGCCCAGATGGGAATATTTCACCGAGCGGTGAGGATCAGCTGCGCGGCTTATATATCCTGGGAATGGTGGCGCTGGCAGGGTTGGGCGCCGCTCTCTGGGCAGCCGGTCATTCGCGCCTGGGGGCGAAGGTGCGGGAGGCATTTTTATTCGATGGACTCTTTGGGAGCCCGGCGGGTCAGCACTCGCCCCTGGCAGTGCTGATGATCACAACCCTGATTTCAGGCGCTCTGATCACCAGCTTTTTTCTTCTGGATCAGGAATCGGAACTTTTTGCGGTGGTATTCCTGGAAGACGGGATTATGGAGAACCTGTCCGCAGCCCTGTACCTGGCTGCTGCGCTTTTCAGCGTTCTGGCCGCCTTCAGGGTCCGGGGCAGCGCACTGCCGGCATGGCGACTGCCGTTCCTCATTTATCTGGTTCTGGCAGCCGGACTGTTCTTTATTGGCATGGAAGAAATCAGCTGGGGGCAGCGGATCATTGGCTGGGAGACGCCTCCCGTATTTGCGGAAGGGAACGTGCAGAACGAGACCAACCTGCATAATTTTTTCAACGATTATTTTCCTGTGATCTACCCCCTTATCGCACTCATCGTTGTTCCCATTCTGTTGAACGTCTGGCTGTTGAATGATAAGCGCTGGAATAAGTTGGCCAGCCTGGTGCTGCCGCATCCGAGCCTGATCGGTATTGGCTATTTAATTGCCGTTGTGGCACTGGTCTGGAATCACCAGGAGATGATTGAAGAACTGCTCTCGGTTTTTGCGCTTTTTTACACCGGGCGTTTGTATCTTGCCCTGAGGAAACCAGCTCGCGAGGTGCAGACCTCCTCGTCCAAGGTCCGGACTTAACGAAGGGCGCCGGCAGGTGACGGTTTGCGATCAACTTTCTGGCAGACGCACCACCTGCACCTGCGTCAGGCTGATGGGGGGATCACCACTCAGAACAGAATATAGATGACCGATTTTTAGCACCGAAAAGGACTTCCGTGCTATCTCTGCAGGCATAAATAAGGGACTTCCCTGTCCAGAGGGTGGTTCCCGTGCAAAATCAGGTGCCTGCACCTTCATGTATTAGTTTGAAAGCCGTCCGGCGGCTGTAACCCTGGTCGCGAACCAGGGCAAACCACAGGCGGGTCAGGTGGTCGATGGATTCGGCCAGCTCTGGACCGCCGCAGTATACAGGCCGCAGCCCGACCTCTGCGATGAGCCCGTCGACGACTGCCTGACTGGCGCCCGGAGTTCCGCAGTAGAAGAGATCGATTTGACTGCCGGCCAGCAGCGGATTTTGAAAATTTTCCCATCCTAAATGGCTGAAAGCCCGGTAGACAGCGGCGGACGGTGTATGCTCGGCCAGCAGCCCCATCGCGTTCATCACCGGCTGCCCGACGCGGTTGGTGGCGTCGATAATGATTTTCCCATCTATGGCCTTTCCATAATCGGATATCACCTGACTAACGGCGCTCCCGGGGACAGCCAGGAGAATCACTTCGCCTTCAGATATGGCCTCTGCCGGTGAGGCAGCCCTGACGGTGTACGATGGCGAGATCGCCAGGCTTTCGAGCTTCGGGCTTTTCGGGTCGCGCACCCCATAGACAACCTCATGCCCTGCTGCTGCCCATTTCTGGCCGATCGTCCCGCCGATGTGTCCCGCACCAATCACCGCAATCTGCATATCGCCTCCTTGAGACAATCACAGCGAAAACCGCTGAGAAGCTGTGGAGATAATGATAATCGTATATTAAGCAAATCTACACCAGACGCTCGCTGTAGTATACTGAAAATTATGGATGGGAAATTCCGGTCGCCAGTAGACGATCGTTCGAAGGGAGGTATATCTCATGTCTGAACTGGTAGAACTTTGGGAAAAACCGGAAGCAGATCAAAAGTATATGGTCGTCGGATGGCGGCAGTGGGCAGACGCGGGTTCGGTTTCTTCAGGCCTGCCTGAGTATCTGGTACAGCAAATGGGCGGACGCCAGATCGGTTCGATGCGCTCGGACGGCTTTTATATCTTCCAGGTGCCGGGCACACACGATCTGGTGCGTCCGGTGGTCAAATTTGAAGAAGGCTATCCCAGCGAACTGGAGATTCGACGCAATGACTTTTTTTATGCCGAAGACAATCAGAACGGCTACCTCATTCTGCTGGGAGACGAGCCGCACCTGGATATTGAGCGCTATGTGAAAGCGCTGCTGGACACAGCTGCCTCCCTTCGGGTGAAGCGCGTTATCGGCCTGGGTGGTGTTTACGGCGAACTGCCGTACGATAAGGAGAGGATGATCTCTGCTACCTACAGCCTGCCGCACATGAAAGATGAAATTCAAAGTCTGGCGGTGAACCTGTCGGATTATCATGGCGGCGCCAGCATCGGCTCATACCTTGCCCGGCGGGCCGGCGATCGCGGCATGGAATATGTGGGATTCTACGCCTTCGTCCCCACCTACGACTTCTCCAGCTTCGCAGAGATCGGCAACACCATCCGCATCGAAAACGATTATATGGCCTGGCTGGGGATCATGCGGCGGATGAAGTTTATGCTGAAAATGGATCTGGATCTGGCGGATCTGGAAGAAAAAAGCCAGCGCCTGGTGAAAGTTGTCGACGATAAAATGGAGGAGTTTGACAACCTGGCTCCCCAGGTGGGGGTGCGCGATTATCTCAGCCGCCTGTCAGAAGATTTTACTGAGATACCCTTTGAACCACTGGACGATTTCTGGGAAGACGAAATCCGCCGGTTGATGGATAAATTCGATTCAGACGAGACCTGAGCATAGGGGCTGCTGTACGAAAGTGACAGCAGCCCCTGATGGTTTACGGCCCGGTCAGGGCCAGGGGATTTCTACGGGGGTGGTGTAGCCGTGCTTTTCGACAGTGTACAGACGCCCTCTCGATTCGCCGGAACAATTCTGATCATCGGTGAAGGTGTAAGACGTGCTGTCTGTTTGCACTGCAATGGGGATCAGCACGCCGTTCTGACAGATCGTGGCCTCGATTAAGTAGCCGCGATCATCGTCTTCCGTCATCCAGACGGCCTCCCAGCTCACCGTCACCTGGTTGCCGCTGCGCGTTGCTTCCACATCTTCAGGTGGTCCGTACAGGGTGGATTTTGGAAGCTCGGTCTGGACCACCGGGACCGAGGATACATCCCCTTCGATGGTGAAAACCGAAGCTGCCGCCCAGCAGTGGCGGTCGAGATTGTCGGGCTGGATCCACAGCCAGGTTCCCGAATAGTTGCGGCCGTGGACGACGGCATGCTCGCCTGCGTACAGGCCGTGAGAATACAGATATGCCGTTCCCGGTCCGTAG
Source organism: Chloroflexota bacterium (assembly GCA_012516075.1). Taxonomy (GTDB): domain Bacteria; phylum Chloroflexota; class Anaerolineae; order Anaerolineales; family UBA4823; genus JAAYXE01. The sequence goes on from JAAYXE010000039.1 coordinate 51,923, forward strand.
CGGCAGAAGGCCTGGTTTTCTGATACGGTCACGTCGGGAAAGTCACGGGTTGGGGTAGGGGAAATTGTGGGAGTGTTCGTGATGGTCGGCGTCAGGGAAATGGTGGGTGTGAAAGTAGCCGTTGGGACGGGTGTATCTGTTGCCGTTGCGGAGGGGAGTGGCGTGTCCGCTGCGGTTGGATCCGGTGCAGGTGCCTCTGTGGGGGCAGCAGGGGACTGCTGTGTTGGGCTAATTGCCGGCTGTGGTGCGGCCTGGCTGCTGCAGCCGGCCAGCAGGAGCAGAATGACTCCGAAAGCCATCAAGAAAATTGATCGGGTAAATGGTGGCACATAACCTCCCTTCTGAATCATTTATGTCCGTTCTTTACGGACAGACACGTATTATATAGCGTTAACTCTGCGGATGTTTACCCTGCGCTGATAGGGACTTCCCTACTGGCAGTAGGGGAAAACCCCAATTTACTTCTTTCCCCCATTGGATATACTGTGGATGATTATTATGATCTCGCTGTTGGGATGAGGATGACCGCTTGATTATTGTGAGCACTCCATTTTGATTCCCCGCGGGAACGGCCGATTTACTGCTCTTAAGGAGGGAAAATGACTTTAGAAAGTTTGATCGTATGGATTATTGTTGGCGCTGTAGCCGGGATCCTGGCCGATGCGGTGGTACGCGGTATCGGCGTAGGTCTGGTGGGAGCAATCCTGATCGGGATCGTCGGCGCTTTTATTGGGGGCTGGCTGTTCTCGGCACTGGGGATCAGTCTGGGCGCCGGAATTATCGGAAGCATCATAACGGCATTCGTAGGAGCAGTGATCCTGCTGCTCATTGTTCGCGCGCTCCGGCGAGCATAATTCGAACTTTTCTACCTTGAGAAACCTCCGGTCAACAACAGGCCGGAGGTTTTTATAGTCTTGAGCGTCCTTTGGTTCAGTTATGTGATGTGCAGGCAGGCTGTGATTTCGTCTCGTGCAGGGAAAGCGTGATAAGGCTGGCTCAACCTGAAAGGAAGTGGGCCGGCTGGCAGATGCGCACGCAGCAGGATACCGTGTGCTGTCAGGGCAAAGTAATTCTCATCCTGCAGATCCCTGGCTGCCGGCAGTGCGATAATGGAGAAGCTGCGCTGCAGGGAGCGAACGCGTTCTTTTATGCCGCCCTTGCAAAGCGTTTCTACGTCTATGGACAGCAGCCGCCCGGACCGGTCTACGGCGTAAAGTTCGTCTTCTTCAGAGAAGGTAGCGGCGGCGCTGATCACTTCGTTTTTGTGCACTTTTAAAATATCAAAGACGGATACACCGATCTCTTTTTGCAAAGCGCAGACAAGCCGCCCCCGGTTGGTAGCTGCGATCAGGCCGGTCCCATCCCGGGTGCAGCACAGCACGGCAGGGAAACCGGTATACTTGCGCTCCGACTGGAAATAGGGTTTCTGCAAGAGCTGTTCGGCCAGCAGGCGGGCATCAAAGCTGCGTACCTGACCGTGTGTGGTGACCATATAAACCCAACCGCTTGTTACCTTGTCCGGCTGCCAGCAGGCTGCGGCGGTCACGAATTCCCCTTTCTCCAGGGGGAGCAGATCATTTACCGCCTGCTGGCCGACCTGACTGGCAGTGTAAAGAGATCTGGCTGGAAGGCTGAAAAGCCGGACCTGGTTGGTGGCGAACAGGATTTGCCGGTCCAGGGCGGCAATGATGGCCTGCCCCTGCACCCTTTCGGGAAGCTTATCCGTTGTGACTTTATCTCCCGGGGTGTAGTGCTTTTGGGCCGTGTATACCGACAGGCTGCCCTGATGATCCAGAAAGAGCAGAACGGCAGCCGGCAGGGATGCCTGGCCCACATGGATGTCTCGCATCACCTCCAGCCGCTGGCGCACTTCATTGACGTCCACTTCATCCGGTCCGTGGATGGGATCTTCTTTGGTTTGAATGCTTTCGTGGAAACCGGCCCGATCTGCATGAAAGACGGGTAATTCAACCTGACCGGTGGCGATTTCGTACCCGCGCAGAGCCAGTCCCGAAGTTACGCTGCTGAAGATATCGATCTCTCGCACACGGTTGTAGCCAAACATGTGGTGCAGCATGCGCACAAACAGGGGAACCTGGGATGAGCCGCCGGTGCGGATCACACAGTCGATATCCTGTGTTTTTACTCCGGCGCGCTCCAGGGTGCGTTCCAGCTCTGTGCGAATGGCTTCATATTCACGCCGGATGGCGCGTTCAAAACGCGGGCGGGTAACTGTCTCTTCGATCAGGTAGCGGCCGGCCTGAAAGGACAGGGTGGCATCCGTCTGGGTAGAAAGCTGGCGTTTGAGGCGCTCCACCTGGTCAAAAAGCAGCAGCGCGTAGTTGGAGGACACAATCTGCAGCAGCGCGCCTGTTTTCTCTTTGTGCAGGGCCCCCTGGTGGATGCTGCGCAGCATTTCCATATTCTGGGGAGTGTTGAGCGACAGGATTTCGTGGGGCGTGCTGAGCAGGTCGAAGATGTGTGCCGGAATGGGGTACTGCGCGCCGTTTGAGACAAAGTAATCGTTCTCTCCCAGGTGTTTGGGGATGGCGGCGCGGAACAGACGCTGGTCGAAAACATCGCCTGCGATGGGAATACCGCCGGTGGCCAGAATCTGGCGCCTGCCGGGATTTCCCACCTCCATTATCGTAAAGTCCAGCGTCCCGCCCCCGAAATCGAAGACAAGGATCAACTGCTTATCCTGAACCTGCCTCTCGTAAGAGAGCGCGGCTGCAACCGGTTCATATTCCAGATAGACCGTCTTAAAACCGGCTTTGAAAGCGGCTTCCAGCAGGCGGTTCTGCGCGATCTGATCTTCCTCTGGATCTGCAGAAAAGTGCACCGGCCGGCCCAGCACGACATGGTCAACCGCGTACCCGAGCTGCCGCTCCACACGCTGTTTCATCCCGGTCAGGAAAATGGCCACCAGGTCGCTGGCTGAGTACCAGGTATCCTGATAGACGGTGCCGAAGTAGTGCCGGTTGCGGAGCGCAGTTTTGATGGAGACGAACAACCTGCCCGGTGAGTATTCATCCTCGTAGACGAACACGTCACGGTAGAACGTGGGCAGCTCGGCGAAGACCTGGGCTATTTCTCCGATTTTGATCTTGCGGTAACGTGAGGGCCGCCCGACGTTCTGGCTGAAGTAGGTGTTCAGTGCGGCACTGCCCAGATAATAATCACGCGAGCGGGTGATATAGATCGCCGACCGGCAGCTTGTCGGGGTGGCACTGGACGGGTCAATGGGCAGCACATTTACCTGCTGGCCATCGAACACCGCTGCGCCTGTGTTTGTGGTTCCGAAATCCATTCCGAGTATCATACGAGACTTCCTTTATCTCCACCCGGTAAAAGCACGAACTTCTATTATAACAAAAGAGCGGACCCGATAACAGGTCCGCTTCTGAGCTTACAGGCTGTTCAGATAAGTTGTGTAATTAACTCTGCAGCTTCATCCAGATTTCTCGATCGGGTCTGAGGATAAAGATGGGCTGGGGGTGGATATCCTGGCCTGGTAAAAGCTCCATGCGGTAGCGCTGAGAGACAGCGGCGATAATGAGGTGTGCCTCCATGAGGGCGAAGCGGTTGCCAATGCACTGGCGCGGCCCTGCGCCGAAAGGCAGGTATGCGAAGCGGTGTCTGCCGGCCGAGCGCTCGGGCGAAAAGCGGTCGGGGTCAAAGTCATCCGGGTTTTCCCAGTACCCGGGATGGCGGTGCATGGTGTAAGGGCTGATAGCGACGATGGTACCAGCGGCGACGGGGTAGCCTCCAATCTCGTCATCATGGAGCGCTTTGCGTCCCAGAATCCAGGCGGATGGATACAGGCGCATCCCCTCCTGAAACACCTGCAGGGTATAGGGCAGGCGTACCAGGTCGGTATAAGTTGGCCGGCAGCCTTTCAACTCGCGATCGACTTCTTCACGGACTTTATCCGCTACTTCAGGATGCTGGGCGAGCAGATACCAGGTCCAGGTGAGCGCATTGGCGGTGGTCTCGTAGCCGGCCAGCAGCAGGGTCACCACCTGATGACGGAGCTGGCGATCATCCATGGTCGCTCCGGTTTCCTCGTCCTGCGCGTCCAGGAGCATGGAGAGCAGGTCGCCCGTATCTTTGCCTGTTTTACGGCGCTCGGTGATGATGTGCTGGACGACCTCCTCCACGGTTTCCAGTGCTTTCTGGAAGCGGGGGTGGCGCGGTTTTTCCAGCAAATCGCCTCCCAGGTTCACCGCCTGTCCCACGGCGGCCGCGTGGCTGCCAATGTCCACGCCGAATAATGCCTTGGTGATAATCGAAAGCGTCAGTACCGACATTTCCCGGCTGATATCAACAGGCTCGCCCTCCTGTGCAGACCACTTTTCCAGCATTTTATATGTTTCGGCGACAACCAGCTCACTCAGGCCGGCAATGCGCTGCTGGTGAAAGGCGGGCTGCATCATGCGCCGCTGCCGCCTCCAGGTTTCACCTTCGCTGACCAGCAGGCCGTCGGCGACAACCTTTTTAAACATTTGATTGATATAAGTCTCTTTGCTGTAATTCTTGTAGTTATCCACCAGCACATGGCGGATGTAATCGGGGTGGTTAACCAAGTAAGCAGGCTCGGGCGCTGGCCGGTAGCAGACGATGTCGCCATAAGTGCGGGAGATGGTCAGAAAAAAATCGAGGGGCCGGCGCATTAAATCGCGCGAGCTGCCGTGCGGGCTGGGAGGAAGAGAATTATTCTGCATAAGCCTTCGCATCCTCATACGGGCATATAAAGATTATGATGACAGGGCATTAATCGGAGAAAGTTTACCATGAAAGGTAAATAAGTTCCCCCTGAATTCATAAACTGGGCGCACCCTATCCAGTAAATACAGGTTCCTGTGAGCGGTGGATTTCCGTCAAATCAGGTCACTGCCTGGCGTTCGGGGGAGAATTTTTCAAACCTTTTTTCCACAACCACCCGCTTCAGGCGCTGGACGGTTTCCCACACGTCCTGATATGAGGTGTAAAGTGGGGCCAGTCCCAGGCGGATATTGTCCGGTTCGCGAAAGTCCGGGATTACGTTCATCTCTTCAATCAGAGCGCGGTTGATTTGATAACCCTGCGGGTGGCGCAGGCTGATATGCGCTCCGCGCTGATCGGGGCTGCGCGGTGAGCCCAGCGTAAAGCCCAGCGAGGAAAGATCGCGATCGAACAACTCAATGAAAAAGGATGTCAGGGAAACGGCTTTGCGAAAAATCCTGTCGATTCCGGCTTCGAGAAGCAGGTCCACGCCTGGCTCGATGGCCAGAAGGGAAAGGATTGGTGGCGTGCCGGCCAGAAAACGGCGAACATCTTCCACCGGCCGGTAATCATGCTCAAAGGCGAAAGGACTGTGCTGGCCAAACCAGCCCCAGATTGGAGAGCGTACGGCGGTCTGGAGATCCCGGCGCACGTAAAGGTACGCGGGGGAGCCTGGCCCTCCATTTAAATATTTGTAAGTGCAGCCAACGGCGAAGTCAACGCCCCAGCCATCCAGGTCGACCGGAACAGCGCCGGCCGAATGGCTCAGGTCCCAGAGGACCAGGGCGCCGGCCGCGTGGGCACGCTGGGTGATGCGCTGGGCGTTGTTACGAAAACCGCTTTTGAAGGCCACATGGGAGAGGGTCACCAGGGCCGTGTCTTCGTCGATGGCGTCCAGCAGCGCATCTTCGTCTATCACGATCCCATCCTGTGAAGGGAAGACCTGCAGGCTGTGCCGGCCTCCCAGCAGATCAATGCAGCCCTGCAGGACATACAGGTCGGAAGGAAAGTTGAATGCGTCGGTGAGGATGCGCTGCCGGCCGGGGCGCAGCGACAGAGCAGCAACAGCCAGTTTAAAAAGGTTGACCGAGGTCGAATCGCAGACAACCACCTGCCCCGGGCCCGCGCCGATCAGGCGGCCGATTTTGTCTCCCAGCTTCTGGGGTGCCTCATACCAGCCGTTGTTCCAGGAGCGCACCAGCCCCTGAGCCCACTCGTGGTCGATGGCTTGCTGCAGCCTTTGCGCGGTGGCGCGGGGCATCCTCCCCAGTGAGTTCCCGTCCATGTAGAGCAGGTCCGGATCGTGGCTGACGAACTGGCTGCGGAACGGAGCGAGTTCATCGGCCGCATCCATCTGCACAGCTGCCTGCAGTCCTTCAGGTGTCATATCACGATTTTCCCCTTTCATACTGCGCCTGCCGGGCCTGTGCCCGGGCGGTGTTCTGTATAGTGTACCATCACAAAAAGCCGCAAAACCGGAACGATGTCCGGCTGCGGCTTTTTGTTGCTTCCGCGAAGGACAGCTTAAAAAAGCGCCAGGAACGCTTCCGTGACCTGCGGGTCGAAGTGCCGCCCTTTTTCCTTGCGGATGTATTCAAATACCTTGTCTTCCGGCCAGGCTTTGCGGTAAGGGCGGTCTGAGATCAGTGCGTCCCAGACGTCGACGATCGAAAAGATGCGCGCTGCCAGAGGAATCTCCTCGCCCTTCAGTCCACGCGGATAGCCCATTCCGTTCCACTTCTCGTGGTGACAGTAGGGGATATCCAGTGCGGGGCGCAGGCTGGGAATCGGCCACAGCAGGTTGTAGGCCAGTGTAGGATGCTGGCGCATGATTTCCCATTCATTAGGGTTCAAGGGGCCGGGCTTGAGCAGGATATGGTCGGGAATGCCCATTTTCCCAATATCGTGCAGCAGGGCGCCGCGATAGATGGGCACGAGTTCTGAATCGCTGAAACCCATGCTGCGCGCCAGCCGCAGCGTCATGTGCGTCACGCGCTGGGTATGCCCCTCGGTCTCCTGATCGCGCAGTTCCAGCGCTTTCGACCAGCCCTCCAGGGTGGCATCGTAAGCCAGATTCAGCTCCATATTGGAGCGCTGGAGTTCTTTGAAGAGCGTGGCGTTATCGATCGCGATCGCGGCCTGTCCGGCAAGCGTCTCCAGATAATCCAGCCATTCCGGGTCCGGCTGCAGGGGACTGCGGTGGAAAATTTCGAGAATGCCTTCCAGTTCACCTTTTGCAATCAGGGGCACTCCGAAATAGGTGATAAACCCTTCAGCCTCCAGATAGGGCGAGCGCTCCAGCCCGCCTCTGGCCCGGGTCAGGTCGGGGATGTGGATGGTGCGGCGTTCGATAGCGGCGCTGCCAGCGAAGCCTTCGCCCAGGCGCAGGCTGGTGTGCTGGAGGGCGGCCGTGCGAAAGCCTCTGCGTGCAGCATATTCCAGCGTATTCGTATAGCGGTCCAGCAGGAGGATATCTCCTGCGTCCACTTCAAGCTGGTTGATCACCTGCTCCAGAAGCACATCCAGGGTAACGCGCAAATCGAAGCTGGCCGTGATCGCCATGTCGACTTTCCGGAGGCCTTCAAAGCGTCTGATCTGCCGCTGGATGCGCTCTTCGGAGCGCTTCTGCTCGCTAACGTCTGTTATGAACCCTTCGAATTCAATACGATCAGATGTGTTGGAAACCGCTTTTCCGGTATCTCGCACCCACTTCTCGCTGCCGTCCCTGGCGCGAATGCGGTAGGTGATGTTGAAGGGTTTGCCTTCACGCCAGGCCTTTTCAATCTTTTGGTGAACATCCTCGCGGTCGTCGGGATGTATGACCTGGCTGAAGAAGATGGCGTTCTGATGGATTAGATCTTCTACCCGGTATCCCGTCAGTTCATATGCACCTTCGCTCGCAAAGTCCATCTTCCACTTCCCGTCATAGTGGCAGCGATAAACCATGCCAGGAAGCTGGTTGAGCAGGCTGGCAAGATCCTGATGGCCGGGCTGGGCTGATTGTTCCACTGATTTCGCTCGGGTTTGATCCGTCTCGCCTAAGCGCGATTGAACAGGCTCACTCACATCCCTGGAATGAGCCTCATGGCCGGGTTCGCGGTATCCGTGAACCATGCCGCAGTATTCGTTGAAGTCGGCAGTGAAAATTAGCATGGCCTGTACAGATTACCTGTAATTATCAGAAAGATATAAAATTTGCGTTCATAACTCTTGCTCGATAGACACTCTCCTTGGCATCCAGCCTGTCGTTCTGCCTATCGACCTTAATTGCTTAATCCATTCCACCGGCAGGGTAGGGGTGGTTGAAACGCCGCTGCCTGATGCTGCGTGATACACCGCTGTTCTCACGCTCGGTGAGCTGCAGGGCAAAATCCTGGAGAGACTGGGCGCGGATCGATATGACGCGCTCCCGCAGCTCGCTTTCCAGCTCGAAGGGTTCACCGTTATAACCGGTCGTTAAGGCGATGGCCGGATTGGACAACAGCAGCGTACGAAAATTCTGATTAACGACGGCGGCTGTCAACAGCCGGCTAATTTCCTGTCCACTCGATACGCTGCTGGTGGGATAGATCATCATACCCATCTTTACCTCCATTAATTATCGATTGATGTGCGTGAGCCTGGCCGCCCAGAGACCACAGCAGCCAGAATGCGCCGGCGGCGATGAAGACATCACCGATGCTGTATGCGACGTGGTTAGGTGGGAACCAGTCCGGCAGCAGAAAGCGATCTGATAACCACCACCAGCGCATCTCGGATACCGGCAAGATGACATTTTTACCCATACGTAAACCGATAATCTCCGCCGCGGGCGGAGCATCGGGGAATAGAACCCGGATGATCTCTGGACTGATCGGCATCAGACCGCCGTTGAATGCAATTACGATCAGGTTCAGCAGCAGCCCAAAACCAAGCATCCAGAAACCGGGCTTTTTTCGGTTCAC
>JAAYXE010000040.1 GCA_012516075.1 Chloroflexota bacterium
CCGTCAAGGAACTCAACGCTGCCGGCCTGACCGTGCTCTACACCACCCACTATATGGAAGAAGCGCAGGAACTGTCGCACCGGGTGGGGATCCTCGATTACGGGCGCCTGATCGCCCTGGGCACGCAGGCCGAGCTGACAAGGACCGTGGGCGAGCATGAAGCGCTGTACCTGCAGCTGGAGGACGGACAGCTGCTGGATCAACTGGCCGCCGAGCTGCGCAGTCTGCCCGGCGTTCTGGAGGCCTCGACCACCGACAGCCAGGTGATCGTCATCGTATCCGAGGCCTCGAGCGCCCTGCCGCCCGTACTGGCGCGCACGGCAGGGCTGGGCTTTAAAGTGCGCTCGGTGGAGATCCAGGAGCCGAACCTGGAGGCCGTCTTCCTGAGCCTGACCGGACGCGCGCTGCGCGATGAAGTCGAATGAGGCCCGGCGATGAGCAAGCTGTTAACCATCGCCCTGAAAGATCTGCGCATCGCCTTCAGCGACACCTCGGCGCTGATCCTGATGCTGGCTACGCCCTTCGCCATCAGCCTGGCGATCACTTTTGCTTTTGGCGGCCTGGGCAGCCAGGGCGGCTCGGGGATCGAAGAAATCCCGGTGACTCTGGTGAACCAGGATGATGGCCTGTTTGGGGAACTGCTGGTCGAGACCTTTCAATCGCCGGAGCTGGCGGATCTGTTCGCCCCGGAGATGCTCAGCAGCCCGCAGGAAGCGCGCCAGCGGGTGGACGCTGACGAAAGCGCGGCGGCGGTGATCATTCCTGCCGGTTTTTCGGACGCTGTTTTTCAGGAACTGACCGCCGGTGAAGCCAGCGCTGAGGTGGAGATCTACGCAAACCCCACGCGCCCGATCAGCGTATCGGTGGTGCGCAGTATTACCGGGAGCGTGCTGGGGCGGATCAACGCCAGCTATGCAGCCGGGCATGCGGCGGTCGAGGGTTTGATCGCGTCCGGACTGCTCGACCCCCAGCAGGCGGGAGAGGTCGCCCCGCAGATCGGCCAGCGCGCCGGCGAGCAGGTGTTCAATGCGCGCGGCATCCGGGTCGAACGGGTGCAGGTCGCTGGTCAGAGGGAAGAGGCGAGCGAATTCAACTGGGCCGGCTACTTTGCACCCAGTATGGCGATCATGTTCCTGATGTTCACCGTGACCTCAGGTGCGCGCACGCTCCTGGCGGAGCGCGACAACGGGACACTGCAGCGCATTTTCGCCGCTCCGACCCGGCCCTGGCAGATGATCGGCGGGAAGGTGCTGGGCACGTTTCTGATCGGTGTGCTGCAGATGACCATCCTGGCGCTGGCCACGCGGTTCCTGCTGGGCGTGCGCTGGGGGCCGCCTGAAGCTGTGGCGGCCCTGATCACCGCCGTGGTTTTTGCCGCCACCGGCTGGGGCGTGCTGCTGGCTGCTTACGCCCGCTCCGCCGGCCAGGTGGAGGTTGCGGGAACGGTCATCTCCCTGGTGTTCGGCGCCGCGGCGGGCAACTTTGTGCCGCGCTTCAACCTGCCGGCCTGGCTGCAGCAGGCGAGCTATATCTCGCCCAATGCCTGGGGTCTGGAAGGGTTCAACAGCCTGGCAAGCGGGGGTGCGCTGGTCGATATCCTGCCGGCGATCCAGGCCCTGGTGATCATGGGGGCCGTTCTGTTCGCCCTATCGCTGCTGGCATATCGCCGCCAGATGGTCTGAAAGGGGAGACTCCATGAAAGTCCTGACCATTGCCCTGAACGATCTCAAAATGGAGTTCTCGGAACGCACCACACTGGTGTTCTTTCTGCTGATCCCGCTGGCCTTTACGTTCGCCATCGCCCAGGGGCTGGGCGGTTCCGGGGGGTCGAGCGGCGGACCAGACCTGTACCCGGTCGCGGTGGTGGATGAGGACGGTTCCATGCTTGCGGAGCAGGTGATCCAGGCCCTGCAAAAGACACCCGACCTGCAGGCGGCTCTGCTGTCCGCAGACCAGGCCGCCGCAGCGCTGGAGGATGGGGAGGCGCTGGCCGTGCTGACGCTGCCGGCCGGCTTCGGCGAGGCGCTGGCGAAAGGGCAGGATGTTCCGGTGCGCCTGGAAAGGGCCTCGGATGAACTGGAGGCCCGGGCGGCCGCTCAGGCGGTAGAGAACGGGCTGGCGCGGGTCGATTCGGCCGTGCAGGCGGCCCTGGCGGCAGTAAATGAGAGGCGCCGCTTCCAGGATTTTCCAGATGCAGAAGCGGAGCAGGCCTTTTTTGACGATCGGCTGGATGCTGCCCTGCGGACCCTGCAGAATCCGCCGGCCAGCCTGCGCATGACCCAGTCCGAATCCGCCGCCGGCAGCGCAGATGAGATCGATGCTGCCACCCAGGCTTCATCAGGGCAGCTCGTGACCTGGACACTGTTCACCCTGCTCGGTGTCTCTGATATGTTCGTAGGCGAGCGCCTGCTCGGCACGCTGCGGCGCCTGATCGCCAGCCCCACACGCCCCTCCACGGTGCTGCTGGGCAAGCTGGTTGGCCGGCTGGCGATGGGCTGGACCCAGATGGCGATCCTGATTCTCTTCGGAGGCCTGGTCCTGGGTGTCAACTGGGGGCGCTCACCCCTGGCGCTGCTGGTCGTGGCGGTCTCTTTTTCGCTGGCTGCGGTGGCGTTCGGTGTGATGATTGGGGCGTTTGCGAAGACGCGCGGCCAGGCCGGCGGGTTGACCACCCTGTGCGCGCTTCTGCTGGCCGCGCTGGGCGGCGCCTGGTGGCCGCTGGAAATCACCCCGCAGGTCTACCAGGCGCTGGTGAAGGCGCTGCCCACCACCTGGGCAATGTTCGGTTTCAATGAGGTGATCCTGCGCGGCGCAGATGTGCGCGCCGTGCTGCCGGAAGCCGGCATGATGCTGGTCTTTGCCGCCCTGTTTTTTATAATCAGCATCCCGCGGCTGCGGTTTGCTTAACCCGGGGCAGCACCCTCACAGGGGAGGGTTTTTCGTACATGGTTCAATGGCCGTCTTGATTGCTGCAGGCCTCCATGCGTCAGGGGGCACGGCGTGCCGCGAGCAGCCGGCGAGCTGTCTTGATGAGTTAGAAGCCGTATAAGGCTGAATCCCTTATCTGCCTTATGGACCGGCTGGGTCTGCCCGGTTTTGGTTTCGATTTCCGGCTGGAAACTTAAAAGAAAAAGCCCACTCCCGCAGCCGGGAGTGGGCTTTGATGACCTCCTCAGTGGAACATAAACGGGAAATACTGCCGGTAGCGGTACACCGGCCCGGCGGAAAGGGTTACTGTCACGTTGTCCAGGCCCCAGCTCTCGTCTTCCAGCGGCTGCAGGCCCATCGCCGAGAAGTCCAGGCGCAGGTCACCGCCGCTGTGCGGAACGGAGAAGGTCAGGCGGTAGACGCTGTCCTGGCCTTCGATGGGGCCGAAGGAATATCCCAGTGTGCCTGTCTCCGCTGCGCCGCTGCGGGGCGGATTCTTCCCCTCCGGATAGCTGTCCGGATAGGCCTGGGTACCACCGGCCCCGTCCCAGTTGCTGAACGTGGTATGCAGCAGGCTGGTGCCATCCAGCTCGAACATCCATTCATCCGGTCCGACCGCCGACTCGCCTGCCGCAGCTCGCAGCTTCATCAGCTCGGCTGAATAGCTCGACTGGTTTCCGTCCCAGGAGCGGATGATGTAGAGATCGAAGGTGACGTGTACCCACTGGTGGTCGGGCAGGTCCTGCAGGTTGAGGGTCACGGTCTCATTACCAAATTCTCCCAGGAAGCCGCGCCCGCTGGGCGTGGTCGAGGTCTGCCGGCGGTTCCATTCGGGGCCGGCGGACCTTTCAAAGTCCTGGCGGTAAACTTCAAGTCCGGGTACGACGCGCAGGCTGACCCTGGCCTCGTTATTTTCTGGATCCGGGTCCGCGTTGCCAGAATACACCAGTGTTGTGTTGGTCAGGATTCCGGTCGCTTCTGCATCGATGCGCACCCGGATCTGCAGTTCAACCGACCTGCCGGCGGGCAGGTCGCCGATCATGCAGGTGACCGGTCCGGTAATATCCGTACAGTCCGGAGAACCGGAGATGAAGCTCATTTTCCTGGGCAGGAAGCTGGTAATCATCACACCGGTGGCGGAGTCGGGGCCGTGATTGGTGGCCTTGAGCGTGATCACCTGCTCGCTGCCCGCCAGCACCCGGTCTGCTGAGACGCTGGCCTCCAGGCTCAGGTCGGCCTTGTCGGTGACCAGAACCTGGACCGTGTCCTGGCCAACACCGCCGTCATCGTCTTCAATTGTCACGGTGACGGTATAGGTGCCGCGCTGGTTGTACAGGTGCCCGTGGGTGAATTCTTTACCCACCAGAACCAGGTCCTGGGGTGGGCTGCCGTCGCCAAAATCGACGGTCCCTCTCCAGCTGTCCGCCCCCGGGTCTGTAAACGAGCCATTCAGCTGGTAGTACGCGCCCAGCCAGCCCAGCGGGACGACCGCATCCTCGCCGGCATCCACCACCGGTGGGACATTCCTGACCTTCAGCTGGAGATTCTTTTCGGCATACCAGCCGTCATCGTCTTGCAGTTTCACATACACCTCGATGGTATCGTCCGTGCCGGGCGGATCATCCATGTAGCGGAAGGTCTCGCTGAAGGAATCGACCCCGGCTGCGTAGCTGTAAAATTTCTGGGTGTCGAGGTACATTTTTCTCCAGATCACCTCCAGCGTATGGCTGTCGCCCTTGCCAGCACTGTGGATTGTCCCTTCCAATGTGGCGAAATCGCCCTCATGGATTTCCGGATCCAGTGTGACTGTGAAGTCTGGGAAGACGTGATCTACCTTGTAATCATCGTAAACTTCAGCCGTATCTCCATCCGGTTCCGTCAGGGTGATGCGGTAGGTGTAAGTACCGGCGTTCAGATAGTGATGTTCGAAGGCAGCGCTGCTCTCTCCGGCGGCCAGATTTTTGGTACTTTGTTCGCCATCTCCCCATTCGACGGTGATCTCATGCGGTTCGAGCCGGTTGTAATCGGTGAATTTAACCGTCAGCTTGGTGGGGTTCGGGTCGTTCTCTGAGATCCTGGGCGGGTCAACGCTGATTTCATCCAGAGAGGGCGGCTGGTCGAGTTCGGTGGAGTCGACGGCCGTATTGTTGCTGGGATCCGGGTCGGTCACACTGGTATGCGCTGTGACCTGAGCGGTGCTCTCGATGCTTTCAGAGGTATGATCTCCGGTCAGGTCGAGGTCAACCGTATAGGTGACCTGTCCACTGGCTGGAATCAGGACCGTTTCGTTGATACTGCCGCTCCCTGTTGCTTTACAGCTCGCTCCAGGGCTGGGTGCGCAGGTCCAGGTGGCTGCAGCGGAGGCAGCTGAAAAGTCAACACTTACAAGCGTGCTCGCTGCGTCCGATGGCCCGGCGTTGCTTGCCATGATCGTGTAATGGATGATTCCCGGACGGGCCTTATCCTGGCCGTCTGTCACGCTGATGGCAAGATCCGCCTGGGGGGTCAGGGGCAGAGTAAGTTCATCGCTGTTATCGCCGGGGCTCGAATCGGCTGCTGGCGGTTGGGGAGCGATGCTGGCGCTGATCGTCAGGCTGCCGGCAGCGCCGGGGTCGATCAGGGCCGTGATCTCATACAACAGACTGCCGCCGGCAGGAAGATCGACGGTGCCCGGCAGGCTGCCGCTTCCCGTGCTGGCGGCGCAGGCAGCTCCGCCGGATGCCGTACAGATCCAGGAGATATACTCTACGTCGCCCGGTGGGACTGCGTCCAGCTGTGCAGCGGTCACGTTGATGAGGCCGCTGTTCTCTAGCCTGAGGGTAAAGCCCACCTGTGTGCCCGGGATGGCGCTGCTCGCGCTGCTGCTCAGGCTTAACGACAGGTCGGTGTTGACATCTGCCTTGACGACCGTGGGATCATTCGCGAGTGGTGTATTCGGGTCGTCGCTCAGCACGAAGATGTCCGGGCCGCTGACGACAGCCTGATTGGAGATCAAATCCGAGCTGCCGGTATAGGGATCGTTAACCTTCGCCTGAAAGACAACCGTAACCGACTTGCCGTCCGGCAGTTTGTCGATCGAGACCGACAGCGGCTCCCCGGAGAGCGCCTCAGCGGCAGCGGGCTGGGCACCGGAGGCCAGCCCGCGTGGCCCGAGCAGGTAGAGCAGCGCCAGGGCCGCCGCCAGAACGATACCCTTCCCGGCTGCCCCGAACGGATTCCGGTCATCGTTCAGAGTGCTGCCTCGCTTACCGGGCGTTATAACCAAGCGGAACTTACGCATCAATTGAGTCATCCAGGGTGCTCCTCTGGCAGAACCGGTGGAGTAAACCGGTTTTTATGTGTTTCACAAATCAGAATGGTATCGACCGCCATATAACGTGTCACCCCACCCTAAGGCCGGGGTGGATATATGCCCTGTAAAGCGATGCAAAAATAAAAGGTCATGTACGGCTGCATATTGTTATGCGGTAAACCGCCCCCTACCGGAGGCAGTGATTGGGGAGCCATACTCACCAGGTTCGACATCGTGTTTGACTGATAGCGGTTGTCGGATGACCGGGCAAGGGTATTCGCAGCGGGATCGAACGTTTCAGCCGGCGAATCTGAGACTCTTAATCCATGGCTGTGAACCGGGATCTGCGATATTTGGAGCCGGACGGTCTCCTCACCGCCGGCCTCGCCCAGTACGCGGGCTGATAATCCCGGCCCCTGGCCGGGATGCATTGGGGCGCGCCCCCGCAGATCGGGCAGGGCGAAGTTGGTTACGCCGTTGCCGCCGTAAGTGGTGCCCAGCAGGGAGAACAGGGCGGTGTTCTGGTCTTTCGAAATTAGCTGGCCGTCGCACCAGGCCCAGCCCATGGGAGCGAAGTCGAATGGGAAGATGCGGATTTCAGCGATAAATGGATCGGCCACAGCAGAACTCCTATGCGGGAGAGGGAAATATCCCGTAAAGCGAGATAATGAAATTGACGCACAGATAAGGCATCAGGTTGGTGTGCGGCTGGCTGCCCCCGACCGATGAAATTGCGGCGGGCGACATATTTGCAGAGGGAGAATCTGTATCAAAAGCTGCAACTGTGCGGGGTTGGGCCAGCACCCGGTTGTGCGGGTTGCTGTCGCTGGCCAGGTTTCGGTTGACGAGCAGCGGGTGGGTGTGAGCGGGAATCTGGTTGACGGTCAGGGTGATCTCTTCTGCACCTCCGGTTTCAGCCAGGACAAAGCCGTTGCCTTGGTGGATGGGCAGCCGCCCGCGCAGGTCGGGCAGGGCGAAGGTGGTTACGCCATCGCCGCCGTAAGTGGTGCCGATTATATTGAAAAGGGCTTCGTATTCGTTTTTCGACAGCAGCTGGCCCTCGCAGAACATCCAGCCGTCTGGCGCAAAATTCCCGGCAAATATGCGGATTTCACCAATATAAGGTGTGGACATAAGGTGCTCCTCTAATATTACGAAGGAAAGATGCCCTGCAGCGCGATGCAGAAGCTCAGCGTGAGGAACGGCTGCATATTGAGATGTGCCTGGCTGCCGCCAATGTTGGTGACCACTGGGGATGCTTCCAGCCCGGAGG
This sequence comes from Chloroflexota bacterium, assembly GCA_012516075.1. Classification (GTDB taxonomy): domain Bacteria; phylum Chloroflexota; class Anaerolineae; order Anaerolineales; family UBA4823; genus JAAYXE01. The sequence goes on from JAAYXE010000040.1 coordinate 7,494, forward strand.
CCGGTCCGTAAGGCTGCTCCAGTGAGCGCGCCATGACGCTGCCGGCAGGTGACTGTGTATTACCGGGGCTGGCAGATGCGTTCAGCACGTGAGTATGTTGGGGAATCTCAGCGATGGATAGGGTATGTGCCAGTTCCCCGCCGCGCTCACCTAAGGTATGCCCGCTGCCCACATGAATGGGGGTGCGGCCGCGCAGGTCGGGCAGGGCAAAATTTACCTTTCCGTCGCCGCCAAACCTGGTACCCAGCAGGCTGAACAGCCCCTGGTTCTGGTTGATGGGTAGAAGCTGCCCGTTGCACAGCGCCCAACCTTTGGGGGCAAATACAAAGCTCATGAGCCGGATTTCGGCTAAGAATGGTTCTGCCATAAGCGTTCTCTTGCTACCTCCTGATCAACGAAAGACACAGGGCCAGGCTTCCAGAGCGCAGTCGATGCGACCGGAAAGATAAGAGCCATCTACGGCACACGACAGCCTCCGTCTGCACTGCTGAAAGCGGTCTCCTTACTGACGCTGGCGCTGACCCCTGGATTCTGGGTGACGATGAAGCTGACAACCTCGGCATCAACACTCCCATCCCCGCTGAAACCGGCCAGCATGAACTGGGATGCATCGCTCTGGCTCAGGTGGATATCCTCCGTGCCCTGCCCCTGGACGCTGTTCTCGCGCAGGTCAAGGCACATCTGAGTGGTGTGGCGCGCTTCAATGTTCAGGCCATAGACAGACGGCAGCGGGAAGGCTGAATTGTTATCCGGGGGTCCCACGATGTTCCCGGTCAGGGTCAGGTCCACCAGACCGGTCTCACCGTCCTCATCATCGTCGAGGCGCGCAGCGGCGTAGATACCCTGCAGCTCTGTGTGCTGCACGGTATTATTGGTTACAGAGACGACGGCGTCGACATCGCCGCGCAGGTCCAGAGCGATCCCATAACCCTCGAGCGATCCCGAATCGACGCTGGCATTTCCGATCGTATTCCCGTCGATCCAACCGCGAACGACGGCCTCGCGGGTTGCATCTTCACCTGACACGATGTTGATGGCCTGCCGGGTGTGGCCGGTAAATTGATTGTCCTGCACTGTGAAGGTCAGGTCTGCGCTGCCGTTGGTTCCCAGGTCTATGCCGGCATTACTGCCGCTGAACGTGCTGTTCTGAATGGTGATCGTCTGCTGGGAATCACCGCTGAAGGTGGTCAGCAGCCCGGCAGCCTGCTGGCCCTGAATGGTGCTGTTCTCCACGGTAACCGTCACATCCGCTGTGGATGAGCCCAGGATCGTTACCCCGTTATTGCCGTATTCGGTTCCGCTGGGGCCAATCGTGCTGTTCTCGATCGTCACCGCCGCAGTAGAAGTCGAATGGACCAGGCGAAGGTTATCCTCGGCAGCGTTATGGAAGGTTGAATCCAGGATAGAGCCCTCACCCGTCAGGTTTTCGATGTACACGCCGTGCTCGCCAGGGGCGTCTCCGGTGTCGCTGATCTGGCATCCCGTCAGGCTGAAACCGCTGACGCCGGTGCCGTAGACACCGCTGCCGGCGGTATCCTGAATTTGCATATTATGGAGCGCCACATTGGAAACATCCTTCAAGAAGACGGCATCCCCGGTCAGGTTCTGCAGTGTACCGCCCGAACCGGCTGTTGTCTCGCTGCCGGTGACGGTGAAAGCGGTGACATTGTTCAGCGAGATGCCGGTTGCGCCCTCTGTCTGCGAGATGCTCTTGAAGGTCAGTTTGGCGGCGCCCACGGCGGTGACGCCAGTCCCGCCGACTGGGGCGATCAAATCCACATCTCCAAACCTGTACTCACCGAGCTGGTTCTCCCCCAGATACAGGCCGCCGCTGGCATTCCCGCTCAGCGACACCCCGGACAGGTCGAACGTCCCATTCGTGGTCCCCGAGAAGTGGACCAGGCGGCGCCCTGTGCCGGCTGTGGTGATGCTGCCGGAAGAAACCGTAACCTCAGATCCAGCCCCCAGGTCAGAGAGCACCAGGCCGTGCTGCATCGAGCTGGTATCCAGGGTGATGCTGGGGATGGAAACCCGGTAGGCCGAGCCGGCGCCGTCCAGGGTGATGGCATCTCTCCCTGTGCTGCTGCCGCTGACCGTCACGCTGCTGGATCCCTCCAGAATCAGGCTGCCGCCGGCCACGTTGGAGGCGGTGATGGCAGCATTGCCGTTGGTCTGTTTGATCGTCAGGTTGGTGAAGGAAACATCCGCCGTGCCGCCCAGGACAGACAGCGCCGGGCTGCCCGAATTCGAGATGCTCGTTTCTCCGGTAAAGCGGATCACCGAGGGGTTGGTATTGTTCTGCAGCTGGATGCATGTGCTTGTGGTGTTTGCGCAGGAGACCGTACCAATGAAAGTAACCGTGCCGCCGCTGTGGTTGACGACCTCGACAGCCCTGCCGTTTGATGTGCCGCTGATCTGGCCCGCATAGGTGAGATCATTATTCGAACCCGACAGCCGGACCGCCGCCTGGGCTGCACCGCTCAGGCTTCCCCCATGAGCGGTCAGTGCGCCGCTGACGTTCTCCAGGCGCAGGCCGTAGCCGGTACTGCTGCTGGAATCCAGGGTAGCAAATACAGCGCCGCTCCCGCCGATGGTCAGGCCGCTGGCATCGATGGCGCTGGCATCCTGAGCGGATATGCTGCTGTTTTCGCCGCCGACGATCAGGGTTCCCCCGTTCGTGGCTTTCAAACCGGCCGCGCCGGTGATCTCCACCTGGAACCCGGCGTCAAAGGTTGTGGTCGTCGAACCGGTGTTGTTCTCCAGGGTGATAGCTGGTGTGGAGCTGCGGACTGCCCCAGTGTTTACAGTGAGGCTGCCGCCGCTGAACGTGACATTCCCGTTGTTCTTGTTGCGTACGGAAACCAGCGGTCCGGCCGTTTTTTCGATGACCACATTCGTGAAGATACTGTTTCCGTACCAGCCGTCCACATTCACCGCGTGACCGGAGCCATTTCCATCAATGGACCCGTCTTCAAACGTGAACGTTCCGTAATAATTCACGAGGCTGACGCCGCTGCCTGTGCCGCTGGTGTGCACTGCAGTCTGGCGTACGTCGTTTGAGCCGCCCAACCAATTGGCGAAGATCCCCGGGCCGCTGGCGGCGTCGATCTCCAATCCCTCGACTGAACTGCCGTTGGCCAGAGTGATCACCGGCCCGTCCGTGGAGGTGAACACAGGGCGGTCCCCGGCCCCGGCCAGCTCGATCCCTGCGACCGTGAGTGCGACGCCCTCACCGGTCAGGCGCTGACGATCTTCCAGAGTGATGCTGCCGTAGCTGCTCCCGCCGCTGAAGACGTAAATGATTTCCCCCGCCCCGTCGGGGTCGTCGGTAGAATTTACAGCGCTGATCGTGTTGAATGGGGAGGTCGACCGGCCGTCGCCGTTGACCGCCAGGGAGTTATCCACGTACCAGACCATCTCCTTGACGATAACTGTCACCCGGGCCGTGCTGGTCAGCCCCTGCGAATCGGTCAGGGTGTAGGTGAAAATGTCGGTGCCGGTGAAGCCAACCGGCGGCAGGTAGGTGAATGCCCCTCCGCCGAGATCGGTCACCACGCCGCCCTGCAGGCTGACCGCATCCATGGCCGTAACGGTGAAAGTGTCGCCCAGGAACTCGATATCGTTGTCGGTCAGCGCAGCGGTGGATGTGACCGCCGGGCCGCTGGGAGCTGCGTTCACAGCCAGCAGGGTGTTGCCGATGGTCTCGTACCAGTCGTCGATGGCCAGCGGCGAGACGTTGACAGAGCCTGGTACGAGGGATAAGGCTTCATCCAGGTTGTCGCTGATGACCAGGTCCAGGGCGTCGCCGCAGCTGCGGTTGGTGACGGTGATGGTGTACTCGATCGTGTCGCCCGGGTCTGCGCGTCCGTCACCGTCGACGTCGTTCACGATGGTATAGGTTTTTTCAGCGGTGATGAGCGGCGCGGCCAGGATGGCGGCTGTAGACAGCAGTCCTGCCAGCAGCGCCGGAAGCAGGGCTCGTTTGAGGGTCGAGAAATGTCGTGAGGGTGTGGGGGTACGCCTGGGAGCAGCGTCGGGCATGGTGTTATTCCTCGAGGCTTCTGGTTTTTAGAAGGTTAAATGGAAATCAGGTAAATATGGCTTCGTAAAGGATCCCTTCGGGCCGGGCGCCCACCGGAACGATGAAAATCTCCAGCCGGCCCAGCTCGGGGTGTTCGAGCGGGTAGATTTGCTGGGGCAGGACCGGGGA
>JAAYXE010000041.1 GCA_012516075.1 Chloroflexota bacterium
CGCCTACCCCGACTCCTGCCCCGCCAATGGCTCCGCTGGCGCGCATTGCCATAAGTGGCTTGAAGGTGCTGATGGTGCCGCAGTCGTTCCGCTATGAGGAGTTGCCTGGCGGTTCCACCCAGGAGCAGCTATTCGCCAGCGCCCGTACCGTATCGGCAGCCCAGGAGGGCAACGTGATCGTCCTGGATGTCCCCGCTACCCCAATCGAGATCGTACATGGATTGCCGGTCAACCCCACCACGCTGATCGTCGCCTTGAGCAAGTACGGCAGCCTGTATCTGACCCTGGAGCCTGCCAATGGTTTTCAAGCGCCGGATATCCTGACCCTCAACCTGGCAGACCTGTACGATGCCATGAATCAAGATCGTGGAGGCAAGTGAGGCCATGGACAAAATGCCGATTGCCGAGCAAAAGGTGACCGTTATGCTGGCTGGACCTGGTCATGAGACGGTTTTCTACCAGATGCAGCCGCCTTTTCTCTCGGACACACGTTTCGTGATCAGCACACATGCCACGCAGTGGAGCAACTTTGAACAAAGCCTGAGCCAGATGCGCCCTGACCTGGTTGTGTTGCAAGTTGAGGTTGCCCCCGGCCCCGATGCGCTGATTCTGGTGCTGGCGGAAATCCGGGTGTGGCGCGGTGTCGCAATACTGATCTTGCCGGCCGCTATCCGTGAGTTGCGAGCGCAGTTCGAGAACGCTGCCATCGTGCGCGGGGGTTATATTGCTCCTGTGAATTGGGGCGAGATCGCCCAGGCCGGCTACGCCGCTGTCATTACCGAACGCGCTAAGGCAGCTGCAACAGCGCCGATGCAGCAAGCCTATCTCTCGCGCTCCGCCGGAGCAATACTTGGCACGCGGGTTGTGGCGTTTGTCTCCGCCACCGGAGGCACAGGCCGCTCTACCATCGCCGAAAGTCTGGCATACGACTTGACCGGTCGCATGAATGTGCGCTCGCTGCTGATGTCTTTAGACCTGCCCCCAACTTCCGCCCCGCACTTCAAACTGCGCTACGTCCCCAGCGCCATGGAGTATTTTGCCCGCCCAGGAGATGGTTTTGGGGCGTCGATCCAGTCCCGCGAAGGCATGGATGTGCTTTTGGCTCCAGAGAACTCAGTGGATTACCAGAAAGCGGCTGAGTATTCGATCTCTCACAAAACCGAAGCCGACAGCATCTACTCCCTGGTGATGGCCTCCTGGACGCGTAACTACGCCGCCGTGCTGCTCGACCTTCCAGCGGGAGAACAGCCCTGGAGCATGCAAGGGATCGCCGCAGCTAACACCGCGGTAATTGTCACCCGCTGCACACTGGCGGATATGACCGCTGCCCGCCACACCCTGATCTTGCTCCTCGAGCGCCTGATTGGCGAGCACCGCATCCCACGCGAATCAATCTGCCTGGTGCTCAACCAGATGACGGAAAACTCGATGATCTCGGTGCGCGGCTTTTACGATGAGCTGGTAGGTGGATACGGCTGGGCGCCGCCGGTTGCTGCCGTCATTCCCTACACCCCCGCGATCAGCCACGCGCAGGATCAACAAGTGCCGGCTGTCACGCGGGTCGAGGAACTGGCTAAAGGCATCCATAACCTGGCAGAGTTCCTTTTCCCCGGCGCAGTCACATCGATCCTGGACAACCGAAATGGGCGTGGTCATAAAAGCAAGCTGCGCATCCCTCGTTTCCGATTCACGTAACGCACTGAGGAGTAGCTAGCATGTTCAACGATGGTAACGGCAATGGAAAGGGATTGGCAGGCCTGTATGACCTCGGCCAGAGCACCAGTCGCCCGGTCGATGAAGCCTTGAGAGAAGTGGTTGCCAACGAAGGGATCGACCAGATCAACCGGGAGTTCCCGGTGGAACCCTTGCGTTCGCCTTCCGATGCTGACCGTCAGCGCATTCAAGAACGTATCAATTCCCTGGTAGGGGTGGCATTCAGGCGCAATAACACCTATTCCGGCTACCAGACCGACAGCGCCCTGGCGGCTGAATTAGGGCGGCGCTTGATGGGCTTGGGTTTTCTGGATCTGCTTTTGCCGCCGGCGCGCACCGACCTGTCAGAAATCTGCATCTACTCCAGCGGTCTTGTGCAGGTGATGAAGAAGAACTCCGTCCGCTGGGAGACGCTGCCTGAACTGAAGCCTGATCACGGCGAGATCAACCGGGTGATAGA
>JAAYXE010000004.1 GCA_012516075.1 Chloroflexota bacterium
GCCCGGACCCCACGCCAGAAGAGGCGGCCCGGGAACTGCAGGAGAGCGCGCCCACCGCCAGCCCCACCCCGGAATGCACCAACCACCTGACTTTCCTTGAAGACGTGACCATCCCCGATGGGGAGCGCGTGCGCCCCGGGCAGGCGCTGGACAAGGGCTGGCTCATGCAGAACTCGGGCTCCTGCAGCTGGGATGGGCGCTACCGCATCCGGCTGATCGCCGGAGACCCGCTGGGCGCCCCGGAAGAGCAGGCCCTGTACCCTGCGCTCAGCGGAACCACCTTTGAAATCCATATCCCTTTCACCGCGCCGGAACAGCCGGGAGAATATCACAGCGCCTGGCAGGCTTTCGCCCCCGATGGCCAGCCTTTTGGCGATCCTTTTTATGTGCAGATTGTGGTGCAGGAAGAAGAAACGCCCTGACCTGCAAAAGAGTTTTACGACTCGTTTTATCCAATTAAATTGCGTGATGCTGGCAAAACAGAATGCAATATTGACAGTGGCGTAAATTTTGCGTAAAATAAAGCCAGTTTGATCTTTCAGCGGTAAGCACAATCCAATATATCCATTGTGCTCTTGCTGTGGGGACGATGATCTGAGAAAGTTGAACTGGTCGCTTCCTCTTGAACATGGAGGGAATTTCTCAGGGAGTCAGTAGCGAAACCGACCACCAAGATTACGGGTCGGTTTTTTAATTTCTAGCCGTCTTTGACATTTTCATGTTCCTTTCCTCCAGGCATACTGCACCTGTAAGCCCTGGCCTTCACCCGGGACAGCAGGTGATGCGATAGGGTTCCCCATCCACAATTAAAAAACGTTTCCAGAGGACAGGTAGCCGCATCCGGGAACAACGCAGCTGCACATAACCTCACAACTCATTGAGCTTCGCAAATGCCAGGTAAGGGGTACTGGACAGGACACTTCATCATCGGGGGGCATGCCGCGCGCTGTGCTTCCTGCCCGGCAGCCTGCGGTGCGTCTGAATGCTGGGTAGGCAGCAACCTTTCCAGGAAGGAATGGACATGGATAACCAGGCTGTATTGAAACGGAGTTCAGACCGCTTGGGGGTGTTCGGGATCCGGAATTTCTTTTACCTGTGGGTGGGGCAGTCGGCATCCACATTTGGCGAGCGATTTACCGAGATCGCTATTCCCATTCTGGTTTACCAGTACACAGGCTCCGCATTCCAGCTCGGCCTGGCTTACATGATCCAGGTGGCCGCTTCGGTCATCTTCGGCCTGTTCGCCGGCGCGCTGTGCGACCGCTGGGACCGGCGCATCACCATGATCGTCTCCGACCTGCTGCGCTTTGGGCTGGTGCTGTGCATTCCGCTGCTCAGCCTGCTCCCCCTCAGCACAGCGCTCTACCTGACCCTGATCTACGCCCTGATCTTCCTGTCCACTGCGGTGCGCCAGTTCTTCCTGCCGGCCAAGGTCTCCCTGATCCCCGAGATTGTGCCCGAGAAGCAGCTCATGGCCGCCAATTCGGTCGACCAGTCTTCGATGAAAGCGCTGGAGTTCGTCGGCTACGGGGCAGCCGGCTTTTTCATCGAAGTCTTCGGACCCGTGATCGCTTTCATCGTCAACGCGGCCACTTATCTGTTCTCAGCCCTGATGATTGTGCCCATCCAGATCACCTCCCGTCTGGGCGAGGAGAGGCTGGCGGAGCAGAAATCCAGCGTGCTCGATGATGTGCGCAGGGGCGTGCAGGTCATCCTGGATAAGGTTGCACTGCGCGGCACCCTGATTCTCAGCTTTCTGGCGCCCATGGCCATCGGCGCCACAGCGCCGCTGATGATCGTATATGCTGACCGGGCGCTGGGGGTGGGCCCCTCCGGCTATGCCATGATCGAGGCCACCATCGCCCTGGGTCTGGCCCTGGGGGTGGTCGTGGTCGGGCGGGTGGCGCGCGACCTGCCGCGCACCTCCCTGCTCTACCTGGGTCTTACCAGTATGGGCATCTTCTGCCTGATCGCCTACGGCCTGCCAGCCGCCCTGCAGGAGAGCATGAGTCTGCTCAAGCCTTCCGTGCGCCTGGCCGTCGTGCTGCCCTTCTTCTTCCTCTCGGCCGTGGCGAACGGGGCCATTTTCCTGGGCCTGCGGGTGATCGTGCAGGAACAGGCGCCGCAGGGGATGGTCGGCCGGGTGTTCAGTGTGATTAACGTCGCCAGCAGCGTCGCCGCTGCCGTGGGGGCTGCTTTCGCCGGGATGGCAGAGCTGTTGAACGTCAGCCTGGTGCTTGTCTTCTGGTCTGTGTTCCTGATTGCCACAGGCCTGCTCGCCTCACGCTGGTCGGCATTCAGACGCTCGGAGGAGGGATTGGTATAGGATATGGAAGTTACCTCGCGTGTCGAACAGCTTACCGGCGCAGTCGAACTGCAGGCCTACCAGCAGCGGGCGGAGGCCTTCTGGCAGGCCGAAACGCGCTGCCTCTACCGGGGCGCGGCCGGGCTGACCCCCGACCTTGACCTGGCGAAGGTCTACCAGGAATATGGAGATCTGTTCTCCCGGGAGACCGTGCTGGCGCTGATCGGCTCAACCAGCGCCCAGCCCGCAGTGCGCAGCCTGGCCGCCTACGCCGCTTTCCGCTACCTGCAGGGCAGCATCGCCGCCCAGGACGACGAGATCTTCGGGCGCATGGCATCATCGAAGCTGAATGTCGAGGGGGAGGAGATCCCCTTCTTCGCCGCCGACCGCATGATGGCCAACGAAGGCGGCGTGCTGAAGCGGCGTGCAATCTACGAGGCCCGCCGTCAGGTGGTGCAGCGCGACAATCCGCTGCGCAAGCAGCGATGGGAGCAAATGCAGGCCCTGGCCAACGATCTGGGCTTCGACAATTACGGCGAGCTGTGCGACCGTCTCAAAGGGCTGCAGCTTTACCCGCTCTACCTGATGGCAGCCGAGATCCTGGAAGAGACCGAAGCCATGTACCGGGCCCAGCTTCCCGCCTTTGCCCGTCAGGTGGTGGGGCCCGATAAACTGCAGTCCGCCGACGTCTACTACCTGATGCGCGGCAAGGCTTATGATCCTCTGTTCCCCCCGTCCGGGTTGAAAGAGGCGGTCTACTCCACCGCCCGCGACCTGGGCTTTGACCTGGATCAAATTCAGGGGCTGGAATTTGATGCCGAACCGCGGCCGCAGAAATCGCCGCGGCCCTTCACGGCCTATGTGCGCGTACCGGACGAGATCAAGCTGGTGATCAACCCGGTCGGCGGTTACTCCGACTATATCTTTTCTCTGCACGAACTGGGGCACAGCCTGATGGGCATCGCCATCGACCCGCAGCTGCCCTTTATCAACCGCTATCTGGGCGACGATACGGTCGGCGAGGTGTTCGCTTTCCTGTTCGAAGACCTGGCCCGCACCGAGGCCTGGGTCAGCGAACGCGTGCACGGCCTGCAGACTTATCTCTACCTGCAGCACGCCAACTTCATCCACCTGATGAGCATCCGGCGCTGTGCTGCAAAATTCATGTTCGAATACGAGTATCACACCGGCGCGCTGGAAGGCGACCCGGCGGAGCGCTACTCTGAACTGCTCAGCGGCCGCCTGCAGATCTACATCCCTCCCGATTTCTACCTGATCGATATGGACGATGGTTTTTACAGCGCCCAGTACCTGCGCGCCTGGATCCTGGTCGCCCAGCTCAGGGAATACCTGCAGGCGAGTTTCGGGGCGAACTGGTTTAAAAACCGGGACTGCGGCGCTTACTTACGTGAGTTGTGGAGAGCCGGCCAACCGGAGTACGGTGAGGACCTGGCCATACGCATCGGCTGCGACGGGCTGGACACCCGTGCCCTGATCCGCAGCCTGAACAGCCGCTAGCCCTGGCTTGCGGCCATGTACTGCGCGCGGCCGGGCCCATCGCTACCGGTTGGGTCACGGCGCCCAACAAATCAAACCGGAATTTTTGAGAAAGGAGTTACCGACATGAAACAGGGTTACAGCTGGTCTGGGTAATCCGGTTCATCCGGAGAATGGGATGAAGCCTGTTTGGGCTTCATCCCATTTTTTATTTCTCAGGCTCCGCACTGCAGGTCCAGGTAACCGCTGTAATGCAGGATGAGCAGACTGCGAAACGTCAGGTCGTAGATCCGCCGCCGGGGCACGCGCCAGTCCTGTTCCAGCATCAGTCCGGCGTACGGTCCGATCTTGCGAAAGTAGGGACTCTCCAGCCGCAGCGTGAACCAGCCATCATTATCGTTCATCATTTCTGCCAGCTTATGGACCTGCCGCTGCAGCGCGGGGACCGCCGGCACGACGCCCAGCCTGGCCAGAAGCTCGGCGCGGTGGAACCAGAACATCCACCCGTTGTCATCCAGCTCGGGCAGGGACGGGTTGAAGTCATCCATGCAGAAGAGGCCCGGGGCGATTAACTGCGAGCCCCAGCGCAGGTAATATACGGGCAGCGGCGAATAATCGACCAGGCGCTGTACCGCTTCAGCAGCCATCTTCATGTTCGCGGCGCTGCGCCAGCCCTGTGTAAACGCCAGCAGGCGCAGGTGGTAGACGCCGGGCCAGATGAAGCCCTGGCGCAGCACCCTCTTTCCGCGGTACGGCTCAAAAGGTTCGTCAGGCGACCCCATGTCCCGGACAGTCTGAAAAGCCTGCAGCGCGTGCCGGATCTTCGCCTGAAGGTCAGGCCGGTCTTCGATGCCGGCGTAGGCGAACACCACCGCCCGGATCAGTTCGGGTCCATCCAGGCCCTGTGCGTCCAGGCTGGGCCCCGCTTTCGCCAGGCCCTTTCCCAGGCGCTCGCCCGGGTGGGTCAGAGCCTGCAGTGCCCGGGCCAGGGGCGGCTGGGACGGTTCCATGCCCTTTTCGCACAGCAGACGGATCCCTCCTTCCATGCTGTCCGCTCCGTGGAAATCCCTCCCGATCCAGCCGTCCGGCCCTTGAGCCGCAAGCGTCTGCCGGACAGCGGGATCCGCCAGGATGAGATCCTGCAAAGCCTGAAGCTGCGGCATTTCAGGCGGCTGGTGGAGGATTTCACGCCGCACGCGGTAGCGGATGGCAGGGCACGCCTTCTCCAGCAGCTCGTCTATGACTTTATTCAGCATTGTTATCATCGATCATCTCCATGTGGGGAGGCTGGTTCCGGTGGGGGGCCGGTATAGCGCGCCCGCGGCCGGATCAGGGTCCCTGCGCGGTACTGTTCGATGGCGTGGGCGATCCACCCCGCCGTGCGACCGAGTGCGAAAAGCAGCAGCGCGGCATCCTCCGGCAGGCCCAGCGCCTGCTGCAGGCACACCAGAGCGAAATCGATGTTGGGCTGCTCACCGAGCAGCTCCTGGGCCTCCGCAGTGATCGCCTGAGCCAGCTCCAGCGCCTGCGCAGGCCTGCTCTCTGCAAGCATCTCCAGCAGCAGGCGGGCGCGCGGGTCGCCCTGCGGATACAGCGGGTGACCGAAACCGGGGATGCCCTCGCCGCGCTGCAGACGGGCTGAAAGCACACCCTGAACCTGTCCGGAGCGCTCCACTTCTTGAAAAAGGGCCTGCACCCGGCGCGCGGCGCCGCCGTGCCTCACCCCTTTCAGCGCCGCCAGCCCGGCGAGCACGGCCGCATACGGCGAAGCTCCGGCCGAAGCCGCACAGCGCACCGTGAACGCGGAGGTGTTCAGCTCGTGATCGGCGCACAGCACCAGCGCAGCGTTGATCAGGCCGGCAGCCTCTGGCCGGTCGGGCGCCCAGGCCGACTGCAGTGCACTGGCGGCAGGCCGGCTGGCGCCGTTGGGCCCGGCCAGCACGGCTGTGAACAGCCGCAGGATGCCCTTCCCTTTCTGCACCACGCTTTTCGGCCGCAGGTCGTAGGCCGCCGGGTCTCCGGCTTCGGCATGCAGCAGGGCGGCCTGAAAGGCTTCAATACCGCCCAGGGTTATCGCCCCGGCATTCAACTGCAGTGCCGGTGAAGGCGGTGAAAAAGAGGTCTCCTGCGCCTCCCCGGTCCACAGCAGGCGGGCGGTCTGTTCAAAGCTCATCTCGCGCGCCAGCTTAAGGGCGTCGCAGCCGCGGTAGTACAGCCGGCCGTCTGCAATCAGCGTGAGCTCCGATTCCAGCAGCGGCATCCCCCAGCTCAACGCCTGCTGCGCGGCCCCGGCGGGATCGCGGCGCAGCTCGCGCCGCGCTTTCAAGCGCTCGATATCCTCCGCCCGGTAGCGCCGGCGGCGCTTCTCATCGCCTACCGCTTCCGAACGGATCAGCCCCCGGCTGACGTAGGAGTACAGGGTGGCTGGCGAAACTCCCAGCTCTTCCGCCGCTTCGCGTGCGCTCAAATAAACAGCTTTAGCCATCTTCGCCCCATCCTCTTTCGGAAACCTGGAATGCTGCCCCATTATACCAATATATTGATTCATTGATCAATATTGACGATGCAAAACGACGGCTTATAATTCCACAAACACAACTTTATGGTCAGGAGAGGGGAATGAACGACAATCAGAGTCATTACATTCCGGGGCTGGAGGGCGTCGTCGCTGCCCAGACCCGGCTCAGCCATGTGGATGGGGAGGCGGGTGAGCTGGTGATCGCCGGCTTCCCGCTGGAGGAGATCGCCCCCCGCGCCGCCTTTGAGGAGATGGTCTACCTGCTGTGGAGCGGCGAACTACCCACAGCCCGCCAGCTTGAGGAATTTCGCTTCCTGCTGGCCGAAAACAGTCGTCTGCCCGCGGCGGTCCTCGACGTGCTCCGGGCCGCTGCGTCCACCGGGGTGGACAGCATGGAGGCGCTGCGCATGACGGCGGGACTGCTCAGCCTGGATCTGCCATCCGACTCGCAGGGATGGGCCCAGGACGCTGCCCTGCTGGCCCGCCTGCCGGTCATGGCCGCGACCTGGTGGCGTCTGCGCAGCGGTCTGCAGCCGCTTGAACCGCCCCCCGGCATGGGGCTGGCGTCCAGCTACCTCTACATGCTGCGCGGGAGCGAACCGCATCCAGCCCACGTACGCGCCCTGGAAACGTACCTCAACACGGTGATCGACCACGGACTCAACGCCTCCACGTTTACAGCGCGTGTGATCATCTCCACCGGCTCCGACCTGGTCTCCGCCCTGGTGGGCGCCATCGGGGCTCTGAAGGGACCCTTACACGGCGGGGCGCCCGGACCGGCGCTGCAGATGGTCTTTGAGATCGGCGATCCCGATCAGGCGGAAGCATACCTGCGTAAAAAGCTGGAAAGCGGGGAGCGCCTGATGGGCTTCGGGCACCGCGTCTATAAGGTGCGCGATCCGCGCGCCGATGTGCTCGCCGCAGCTGCAGAGACGCTCTACCGCCAGGCAGGGGACATGCGGTTGTACGAACTGGCACGGGCGGTTGAGCGCAAAGCACTGGAGCTGCTGGAAGAATACAAACCCGGGCGCCGGCTGCAGACCAATGTCGAGTTCTATACGGCGCTGCTGCTGCACGGGCTGGAGATCCCGCTGGAGCTCTTCACCCCCACATTCACGATCAGCCGGGCGGCTGGCTGGATCGCCCACTGCCGCGAGCAGCAGCGCGAAAACCGCCTGATCCGCCCCCAGTCGCAGTACACCGGCCCGCGCGACCGCCGCTGGGTGCCGCTCGAAAAGCGCACAGAGAGTTCTGGTGCATCCTGATCCGTTCTCGCAGCGCCGGTCACCTGCCCCACACTGTGCTCCTGTGAGGGCTGTTCCGGCATTGCCCGATCCTGCACCTGCGTGGTTAAATTATGTCGGGCAAGACAGTGCCTTTTTCGATTCAATAGAAAGCGCTGACAGGGCGCGCGAGGGAGGAGGCAGGCTGTGCTGGTTAAGGGCAGGAATATGATGCTGCGTACCGTACAGGAGAGTGACCTGGCGGTGCTCTACCCGTACCATACGGATATCGAAGGACGTGGTCCCTATTTCCCGCTATACATCCCATCCGAAAGCGAATTCCGCCGCAGCTACCAGGAGAGCGGTTTCTGGAGCAGCCAGGAAGGGGACGTGTTGATCTGCGACCTGGATGGTCGTTTGCTGGGGGTGATCCTCTACTTCAAGGGCGCACCCTACCTGACTGGATACGAAATCGGCTACCGCCTGTTCGATCCGGCGGCGAACAGCGGCCGCGGGATTATCACCGAAGCCCTGCTCCTGATGACTTACATCCTCTTCGCCCTGTACCCGATCAACCGCCTGGAACTGAAGATCGTCCCCGAAAACAAAGCTTCCCGGCGGGTGGCGGAGAAATGCGGCTACCAGTACGAAGGCACCCTGCGCGGCGCCGCGTTTATACGCGGCCGCTACGCAGACTTTGAGGTCTGGTCGATCCTGCGCAGCGAAGCCCCTGCCAGCCTGGAAGAGGCCCTGCGGCGCCTTCCCGGCCCGAAGGAGAGCATTTCGAAATAAAAAACGCCGCAGCTCTTTATGAGAACTGCGGCGTGAGATCTTTACTCTGCCAGGTTTATGTGCCCGCTTCCCAGGAGTTCAGGTAGGCGACCTGCTCGGGAGTCAGGGTGTCGATTTTCACGCCCATCGATTCCAGCTTGATGCGGGCGATCTCGCGGTCAATCTCCTCGGGAACGCTGTAGACCTTCTTCTGCAGCTTCTCAGCGTTCTTCACCATGTATTCAGCGCTGAGCGCCTGGTTGGCGAAGGACATGTCCATGACACTGGCCGGGTGACCCTCGGCGGAGGCCAGGTTGATCAGGCGGCCCTCACCCAGCAGGTGGATGCGGCGGCCATCCTCCAGGATGAACTGCTCGACGAAGGGGCGCACCAGGCGTTTTTCTTTAGCCATCTCCTCCAGGGCGGGGATGTTGATCTCGACGTTGAAGTGCCCCGAGTTAGCCACAATAGCCCCATCCTTCATCAGCGCAAAGTGATGGCGATCGATCACGTTCAGGTCGCCGGTGACGGTGACGAAGATATCGCCGATGGGAGCGGCTTCGTTCATGGGCATCACGCGGAAGCCGTCCATCACCGCCTCCAGGGCGGCCAGAGGGTCGACCTCGGTGACGATCACGTTGGCGCCCATGCCGCGCGCCCGGGTGGCCAGGCCGCGCCCGCACCAGCCGTATCCGGCCACCACGAAAGTCTTACCGGCAAGCAGGATGTTGGTAGCGCGGATCACACCGTCGATCGTGGACTGGCCGGTGCCGTAGCGGTTATCGAAGAAGTGCTTGGTCATGGCGTCGTTGACGGCGATCACCGGGAAGTTCAGCGCGCCGTCGGCGGCCATTGCCCGCAGGCGGATGACGCCGGTGGTGGTCTCTTCAGTGCCGCCGATGACCTCACCCAGCAGCTCCCGCCGCTCTTTGTGCAGCGTCCCCACCAGGTCCGCCCCATCGTCCATGGTCAGGTGCGGTTTGTGGTCCAGCGCGGCGTTGATATGGCGATAGTATGTGACGTTGTCCTCGCCTTTGATCGCAAACACCGGGATCTCGTCATGAGTTACCAGGGAAGCCGCCACATCATCCTGTGTGGACAGCGGGTTGGAGGCGGTCAGCACCACATCCGCGCCGCCGGCCTGCAGGGTTTTCATCAGGTTCGCTGTCTCGGTGGTGACATGCAGGCAGGCTGAAATCCGTAAGCCTTTCAGCGGCTGCTCTTTTGCGAAGCGTTCGCGGATGAGCCGCAGAACGGGCATCTCACGCTCCGCCCACTCAATGCGCCGGCGGCCGCCTTCGGCCAGATTTGCATCTTTGATATCGTACTCTTTCATGAGGGTCTCCAGTAGAATGGGATTGCGGAATAACGATAGAAGAAGGTCAACCTTCCTGAACCGCGGTGCTGGACGCCAGCAGCACGTCCAGTTTTCCGTTGTCGTCGAAGTGCGTGCGGAAGCGGCTGACGAATTCAGCCGGGGTGAAGCTGTGGCTCATCGTGCCGCGCTCCTCCAGGCAGTAGGTCGCCGCCAGGGCGCCCATCTGGCCGCAGGTTTCAAAATCCAGCCCGTAGCTGTAGCCGCTGAGAAAACCGCCGCGAAACGCATCGCCAATACCGGTGGGGTCGACAATGCGCCGGGGCGGTACGGTGGGCACGTGGATCACGCTGCCGTTGTTGTAAATACTGGCGCCCTGCTCGCCGCGCGTGATGACCACAAAGCCGGCCTGCTCGATGATTTCATCTGAGGTCAGGCCGGTGTGCTTCTGAATCAGGGCGAACTCGTATTCGTTGACAAACAGCGCCTGTGCGCCCTGGATGCCCTGCAGAATGTCACCGGCGCTGAGGCGCACGATCTGCTGGCTGGGGTCGTATACATAGGGGATGCCCAGCTCCTTGCTTTCCTGCACGTAGCGGGTCATGGCCGCCGGGTCGTTAGGCGAGATCACCAGCAGGTCGGGCCGTTCGCCGCTCATATCGTGCAGCGAGAACTCGCTGGCTCTGGCCATAGCGCCAGGGTAAAAGCTGGCGATCTGGGCGTTGGCGCGGTCGGTGTTGACAAAGAATGAAGCCGTGTAATCGCCCGGGATCACGCGTGCGTCGGTGGTGTCGATCCCCTTGCTCTCCAGCCACAGGCGGTAATCTTCGAAGTCTTCGCCCACGGTGGCGAACAGGCGCGGGTGACCGCCGAGCAGAGCCAGGGTGTAGGCGATGTTCGGGGCAATTCCGCCGCGCTGGCGCACCATCGACTCGACCAGGAACGACAGACTGAGCGATTCAATATGCTCGGGAAGGATGTGGTCCCGGAAGTAACCCGGGAAGGTCATCAGGTAATCGTAGGCTACGGAGCCGGATACGGTAATGATCATCGCTTCACTCGGTCTTCTCAGCCAGGTTTTCTCCGCGCACTGCCCGGGCCAGGTTCTCTTCAAAGGGCGGGTAAACGACGCCGTTCTCTGTGATGATACCGGTCAGCAGACGATGCGGGGTGACATCGAATGCCGGGTTGCGCGCTTTCGAACCCGGCGGCACAACCGGCTGTCCCTCGACCTGCAGCCCCAGGACTTCGCCGGGGTCGCGCTCTTCAATGGGGATCAGGCCGCCGTGCGCCAGTGAGAGGTCGATCGTAGAAGTGGGCACGACCGAATAGGCGGGGACGCCGTTGTCGTACGCGGCCAGGGCGAGCATATAGGTGCCGATCTTGTTGGCCACGTCGCCGTTGGCCGCTACGCGGTCGGCGCCGAAGAGCACTTTCTGTACCTGACCCGAACGCAGGAAATAGCCCGCAGCGTTATCGCTGATAATCTCGTAAGGGATGCCGTACTGCTGCAGCTCCCAGGCGGTCAGCCGGGCGCCCTGCAGGCGCGGGCGGGTCTCATCCACCAGCACGTGCACGCGCTTGCCCAGTTCGTGCGCCTTGCGGATCACGCCCAGGGCGGTGCCCCAATCGACGGTGGCCAGCGCGCCGGTGTTGCAGTGGTGGATGATGGTGTCGCCATCGTCGATCAGGCGGGCGCCGTGGGTGGCCATGCGCTCGTTGATGGCCACGTCCTCGTCGGCGATGCGCTGGGCCTCGGCCAGCAACAGGTCACGCAGCTCAACTGCGTCAGAGCCTTCATACTGGATGGCGGCCTGCATCATGCGCTTCAACGCCCAGGAGAGGTTCACCGCTGTGGGGCGGGCCTCCTGAAGCACCTCGGCGGCATCTTTAAGGTCAGCGCGCAGCGAGGTGACGTCACGGGCAGACGACTGCCGGGCGGCCAGCGCCAGGCCGAATGCGGCAGCCGCGCCGATGGCCGGCGCGCCGCGCACCACCATATCGCGAATAGCAGCCGCCACCTGGCGATAATCGTCGAAGGAGACGATCTTCAGCTCCGCCGGCAGCAGCCGCTGTTCGATCATGCGCAGTTGACTGCGATCGTAATCCCATTCTACGGTTCTCATAAGCCTCTGGTGCACAAAAAACGCCCTCAGGGAGAGCGTAAGATGAATACGGGTTTCCCGGCATCCGTTATAAAAGGAATGCATCAGGTCTCAAACAGATAGAGTTTAACATGCATCGGGGAGATTGTCAAAGCATCTCTGCCGGGCAGGAGATCAATCTGCACAGAAGGGGGTAAGTTTATGTACGAGGTAGGATAACAGGTCGCAAACAACCATGCTCCTACAGCACCTTACACAAGTCAATTTGCTGTATGGGCACGGCGCTGCGGCGGAGTAGGGAGTTTTTTTCTCTGGGTAAAGGACCGGACAGCACGACGGCTGCTTGCAGCGCGCCGTGCCCTTGACGCACGTAAGACGACATTCACGGCACGAGTTAACTGGACCTACCAAAAATCTGCCCCCTGTGAGTTCCATGACTCCTCCCCTGTGCGGCGATCTTTTCCTCACGAGGGAGGCCGGGTCTCACAAGTGTAGGTTTTAAATCTTCATGGCCGCCAGCATCTTAGTCCCGCAATCAGGCGTCCTTCGACCTGGCATGCGAAGCATGCCGATCCGGATGCCTGGTTGCGGGATTTATTGCCCGCAGGCGCGCGGAGCGGCTTGCTGCGCAAGCCCGGTCGAAGCGGCCTGCGGGCGGAAGTCCGTGTCGCCATGCGGTTGCACTGCTCACGGGGGAGGGCAGGAAAATACGCGTCTGCCATCCCTTTACGCTGCAGTTCAGCAGCTCTTCCGTATTATCTATCCGAACCGGATAATAGAAGGAATATTGACATCCCATCAGGCCTCGGTTATAGTCGCCTGCATGAAGCCAGTTCGCATTACAATCGGGCTGGCAGCCCTGCTGCTGGCAGCTGCCGTTCTCGCCTGCTCGATGGTGGGGCAGTCACCGCTGTTTGGGCCTTCACCCACGCCTTCAACCAGTCCCACGCTGACGTCCTCACCCACACCTCCCCCTACTCC
>JAAYXE010000042.1 GCA_012516075.1 Chloroflexota bacterium
AATTATACATCCATCCTGCATCCTCGACCCCCTGTAAAAAAGGGGGTTATCTAATCTGGTAACTCAACTATTAATTTTCGCGACGGTTGATATGTTCCCCCAAGCAATAAAAATAAGGGTTTCCTGACATTGCCACATCCGGCAGATCGGCCTCGAGAAAACCTAAATGTCTGGAAACCCTTTATTTACAAGCTTTTCAGTTTTTTATTTCTCAACCTTTGACATCAATGTGACGCACTCAACGTGATAGGTCTGCGGGAACATATCAAAGGGGGTCACATTTTCAAGGCGGTAGCCGCCGGCGGTCAGGCGGCGCAGGTCACGCGCCAGGGTGGATGGATCGCAGGACACGTAAGCCAGTACCCGGGGCGCGATTTTAAGGATTTCATCCAGGGCGGCCGGCGCCAGCCCGGCGCGCGGGGGATCGACGACGATGATGTCCGCCTGCATATTTAGAAGAGGCAGGATGTGCTCGACTTTGCCCTCATAGACCGACACGTGATCAAATTCATCCAGATTTTCGACAAAGTCATCGACGGCGGCCGGTGATTCTTCAAGCCCAATCAGGTTTCCGACCCGCGGGGCCAGGAAAGCGCTGAATAGGCCAGCGCCGCAGTACAGGTCGAGGACGGTCGTATCTCTGGTCAATGGGTGGAGACGGTCTAACCCGGCGAGCAGGTGCTCCACCATACGCCCCGCCACCTCAGTGTTAACCTGGAAGAAAGACCCGGCGGAAACGCGAAACTCCCGTCCCAGCACCTCCATATCCACATTATCGCTGCCGGCCATGACCAGCGCTCCAGCCTCGCTCAGGTGGACGACCGACACATCCAGCTCTTCCAGGCTGAGCTCCGGCGGGTCGATATCGCTGCTCTCAAGAGTAATCATGATATCGTCACCGGCACCCTGGCGAATGGCGACTCTTTCAATTTCGAGCAGAGTTTCAAATTCGAGCTGCGGCCAGATAATGTTGATACCTTCCACGGGCAGGTGGCATTCCTGAATGGGGAAAATCTCATCCCCATAAAGCCGGTGATAACCCAGCTTCCCATCTTCGGTCAGGCCGAACTGCACGTGGTTGCGGTAGTAGAACGGTTTCGGAGAACCCACCGCAGCGGTAATCGGTATGTTTTCCAGCTTACCGATGCGCTGGAGCTGGTCGCGTACGATCTCTGTCTTCGCTTTGAGCTGTTCTTCATAGGGCATGTGCTGGTAATGACAGCCCCCGCAGTAGCCAAAGTGAAGACAGCGCGGCGTGATGCGTAGTGGGGATGGCTCGATGACTTCCAGCAGCATGCCGCGAGCGAAATTTTTTCGGTCTTCAGTCAGACGAATGCGCACCTTTTCGCCGGGCAGCGCCAGGGGCACGAAAACCGCGCGCCCATCGGGGAGGCGGCCCAGCACCTCCCCGCCGTAAGTCATCGTCGTCAGACTGACCTCGTACTCGCTCACCGGACTCGCTCGAGATACGCTTCCATGGCCGTGAAGAGCTCTTCCAGATCTTCGATCGTGGTCTCACCCATATGCGCGATGCGGAAGGTTTTCCCTTTCAGGGCTCCGTAGCCGTTTGCAATTCGCATTCCTCTTTCCATCAGGAAGCGGTTCAAATCACTGATATCCAGGTTTAACTGGTTGGTGATCGTGGTGACCGTTTTTGAGCGATAACCTTCAGGCGCAAACAGGTTGAGCCCGCAGGAAAGCGCCCATTCCTGAACTCGCCGGGCCATGGCTTCGTGCCGGGCAAAGCGGTTCTCCAGGCCCTCGGCCTGGATGCGGTCCAGCTGCAGATCGAGGGCATAGATCAGCGAAAGCGCCGGTGTGGCCGGTGTAGAATCCTTCAGGCGGTGCTTCTCCATACGAACCAGGTCGAAGTACCAGCCGCGGTTGGGCACGCTTTCAGCGTATGCCATGGCGCGATCGGACACGGCTGCCAGCCCCAATCCTGGCGGCAGCGCCAGACATTTCTGGGAAGAGGTCAGCACCATGTCCAGTCCCCAGGCGTCCATCTCGATTTTGGCGCCGCCAAGAGATGAAACGGCATCCACCAGGATAAGCGTATCCGGGCTGACCTGCCGTACGGCCGCGGCGATTTCCTTCACCGGATTTTCCAGGCCCGTTGAAGTCTCGTTGTGAACAACGGTAACGACTTCGTAGTGTTTGGCCTGCAGCGCCTCGGCGACGCGCTCTGCCGAGACAGGCTGGTCCCAGGCAAATTCCAGTTTGTCGACTTCTTTGCCGTTGTTTACAGCTACGTCATACCAGCGGCTGCCAAATGCGCCGTTGACGCAGGAGAGCACCGTCTGTCTGGCAAAATTGCGCACCCCTGCTTCCTGCAGGCCGGTGCCTGAGGACGCGGTGATGAAAACACGGCTCTGGGTATAGAAAAGCTGGCGCGACTTTTCCCAGGCTCTCTGGAACAGCGATTCAAATTCCTTGCTGCGGTGCGGCAGCATTGGCTGCGCCTGGGCCGCCAGCACCTGCGGATCCACATCAACCGGACCAGGGACAAACATACGCTTCATATAAGCCTCCCATCATGGCAGCTTTGAGGTTCGAAATCGAATTTTCCCTGCATTCATCGTTCTACCGGGGCAGTGCCCTGGAATGAAATGGCAAACCCGAAACGGGAATAATTTTACCAGCCGCATGAAAAAAGCGCCTGGCAAAGACCAGGCGCTGGATTGCCGCAGAGAACGCCCCAACTTACGGGCAGGTATACAGTACACCGGATAGGGCGTCGAATGGGGGCGTACAGTAGAGATTCAGAAAATCGAAAATAAAGCCTGCGCCGATCAGGCCGCACAGCAGGACCACCAGGCAGCCGCAGCCTGCGTAGATCCAGGTGCGGTTAATACCCCGCTCCTCCTCTTCCAGTGGATATGCCTCTACCGGCCCGGGGGGGACCGGCGCAGCGTACTCGGGGCGGGGAGTAGGGCGTGGTGCATAGGCCGGCTCCGGAGGAGGCGGAGGTGTATAGCTGTAAGCCTCGCGCGGGGGTTCCTGCCGGACGGGTGGAACACTCGAGACGCCGGGCGTAGAAGCGATGGTTGCATCGGGGTCGAAACTTTCGACATCGAAAGAGAGGCTGACGTTCTCGCCTAACAGGATCAACTCTCCTGGACGCAGCAGGTGCGGCCCGATCAATCTCTCCCCGTTTACGAAAGTCCCGTTAGTGGAACCGGTATCTTCAATTACGTATCCCCCCGCCTGTGCGATTAGACGGGCATGGTGGCGAGAGACTTCAGCATCGTTGATGACGATGTCATTATTGATGTCCCTCCCGATGGTCATCTCACTGCGGTTAATCTCAAAGGTTCGACCCGGGTTCGGTCCCGTCCGCATGGTTAGCATGTATTGTGAGGGCATGTATTCCTCCTCAGGAAGATGAGCGTTCTGCAGACAGCCGGAGCAGCAGCCTGCTCCCATCTGGCGACGGTCTTTTCCAGCCACCCGGCTGAAGAAAGGTGGATCGATAATAAAGAAGTGAACCCCACTAGGCGCTGCACTTCATTGACCTGATCGGGTTTCCTGCCATAGTGTACTGACTTTTACAGGGGGTGTCAATAAACATTGATAAAACTAAAAACTAGCGCATTGAACTTCGCTTTTGTTCTTCCAGGATCTGGTATTCGAATACTTCTGTAAAGGTGCTTACGACGGCGTCGCACACCTGATCCATTAAGGGCGGCGGTTTAAGAAAATCGGACAGACTGGCGACCGGGTAGCCTTTCAACCCGCAGCCGATGATTCCGTCCCAGTAGCTCATATCCGGATCCACATTCAGGGCAAACCCGTGGCGGGAAATGCCGCGCGCATCTACTTTGACGCCTATAGCGGCGATCTTCGCAAGTTCCCCCGTACCGAGGCGCACCCATACTCCGGTCAGCCCTTCCACCTGCTGGCTTTCAATGCCGAAATGCAGCAGGGCACGCATCAAGACGATTTCCAGTTTGCGGATGTAACCGACGTAATCGGCCCGCGGGATCCGTATGCTATCCTGTTCAGGGTCGCTTTGCAGTCCCCCTGGCGCTAACGGGAGCAGCGGGTAGCCCACGAGCTGGCCTGGGCCGTGATAGGTGACATCACCGCCGCGATCCACCCAGTGGACGCTCACACCGCGCCGGGCCAGCTCCGCTTCATCCCAGAGCAAATTTTCTGCATGCCCGCTGCGGCCAAATGTGTAGGTATGCGGGTGCTGCAGCAGGAGCAGAGTAGGCGGTCGCTTCCCGGCCGCGATTTCTGCTGCCATTTCCGTCTGCATCTGCCACCCTTCTTCATACGGCACGCTGCCGAGCCGCAGGACCTGTAAATAATTACCGGACATGCGCTAAGTATATCATCGCGAACAGGGCGTTTTCCTACGTTTAGTTAACGCCGGACTTATATGATTCCAATAACTGCAAAGTACACTCCTTAAAAACTGCAATTATTGGTAACAGAATAAGACTGCCTGACCTCTGGCTCGGATGGGGGATAACTGCTGTTTCTCTTATATAGAAGTCCGTTTCTGGTCGTATTGAACGAATGATGA
>JAAYXE010000043.1 GCA_012516075.1 Chloroflexota bacterium
GTGGTGACGCTGGTCGATCTACACGGACTGGATTACCAGGAGGCTGCACAGGTGATCGGAAAGCCGGTCGGCACGGTGAAGAGCCGGCTGTCGCGAGCGCGAATGCAGCTCAGCGGCCTGCTGGCTCATTCAAACGGCAGCGAGTAAAAACGAAGGCCCCGGTACAGCAGCCGGGGTCTTCACCATTTTAAGTCAGG
The DNA here is from genome assembly GCA_012516075.1 of Chloroflexota bacterium. Lineage (GTDB taxonomy): Bacteria > Chloroflexota > Anaerolineae > Anaerolineales > UBA4823 > JAAYXE01. Next base: position 198 of record JAAYXE010000043.1, read on the forward strand.
GTTCTATTCAGAATTATCTGGGGGATATTGATGTTCAAAAATCTGTAACTTAAATCAACCGGAAAAAGATATGGCAAAATTGCCAAAAATGGATAAATTTTATCTTGACTGAGTAAAATTAGTATTCTTGGAAGTGGGTTATCCGTCTCAAGGCGAGAAGGACCCTGTCGTTCCAGCCAGCATTCTCAGTCACTCAGAAGGAGGAACCGATGAGCTCAGAGAAGGTAACAAAGAAACGCAAGGCTGAAAACGGAGAAGAATATCAGGGATTCACTGCCGAAGAAAAAGCCGCAATGAAGGAGCGCGCTCGTGAACTGAAAGCGGCTGCGCGCGCAGGCAAGAAAAAGGCAGATGGCGAAGCCGATGTGCAGGCGAAAATTGCTGAAATGTCGGAACCGGATCGTACCATGGCCAGCCGCATCCACGAGATCATCAAGGCCAATGCGCCAGACCTTGTGCCCCGGACCTGGTACGGAATGCCGGCATATGCAAAAGACGGTAAGATCATTTGTTTCTTTCAGGCTGCGGGGAAGTTCGAAACGAGATATGCTACCCTGGGCTTTAATGACTCAGCGAACCTTGACGAAGGGAATATGTGGCCGACTGCGTGGGCAATAACCGGGCTGACTCCCGCTGAGGAGGAAAAGATTGCCGGGCTTGTAAAGCGGGCAGTTAGCTGAGAATTTACCGCACAGGGATCAGATCCGAGGGGGCGAGAAACGATCCTCCGGCTTTGTGCCACGATTTGAAGTGAATATAGGGGAGGTTTACGTGTTGTCGGCTGAAAAAAAGCGATGAACGGTTCAGCGCTGAACAAAACCCGTTCCTGGCGACCGGCTGTCTTCCGCGAGACCGGTTTGCTCATTCTGATTGGGCTGGTGAACCTGCTGGTGCATCTGTTTACCAATCACGCTTACGGCTTTCACCGTGACGAACTGGCTTTCATTGACAACGCACGCCGCCTGGATTGGGGTTACGTTTCCTATCCGCCGCTGACGCCCTTCATCGCCCGCCTGGCGCTGACACTGTTTGGCCCTTCCCTGGTCGGGCTGCGTTTATTTTCATCGCTGGCCATGAGCACGGCCGTGGTGCTGACTGGTTTTCTGGCTCGCGAGCTGGGCGGCGGCCGCATAGCACAGATCGTAGCCGCTGTGTCCACTGCCATCGCACCGATCGTAGTCATCCAGGGTGCGCTGTTCCAGTATGTGGCTTTTGATTATCTGCTGTGGGTGCTGGCGGCTTTTCTACTGCTGCTCAGGATCACCCGCGATGACCCGCGCCTGTGGCTGGGGATTGGCGCAGTCCTGGGCCTGGGGATGATGAACAAATACACCATCGCCTTCTGGATTACAGGACTTGCCGCCGGTGTGCTGCTAACTCCGCTGCGCCGCGACCTGAAAAGCCCCTGGCTGTGGGCCGGTGCGGGTCTATCTGTGCTTATCTTTCTGCCCAACCTGATCTGGCAGGTTGGGCACGATTTCATCTCGCTCGATTTTCTGAGCAGCATCCACGAACGCGATGTGCGCATCGGACGTACACAGGGTTTTCTGATCGAGCAGTTATTCGTCACAGCTAACCCGGTGACGATCCCTACCTGGGCTGCGGGCCTGGTGTATTATTTTCGTCGTCCGGAGGGAAAACCTTACCGCATCCTGGGGTGGGCGTTCCTGGTAACCTTCTTGCTGCTGTTCCTCAGTCAGGGGCGTTCTTATTATCTGGCGCCGGCCTACCCGGTCCTTTTCGCAGCCGGCAGCCGGCTGTGGGAGCAGTCGGCCAGCGCTGAACAGGCCAACCGGGTGAGGCCGGTCGGGGTGCCCGTGGTCAGGCTGACCATTGGTGCCCTGGTCAGCGCAGCGTTGATGCTGCCTCTGGCGCCGGTGGGCTCGGCCTGGTGGCATGCAGTGTCTGAGGTGCACGATAACTTTCAGGAACAGATCGGCTGGCCGGAGTTGACGGAGACGGTGGCCGGGATCTATGCTTCGCTGCCTGAGGAACAGCGCAGCCGGGCGGGAATTCTGACTGGAAATTACGGCGAAGCAGGGGCCATCAATCTGTACGGGCCGCAGTATGGGCTCCCGCAGGCGATCAGCGGGATTAATGACTACTGGCTGCGGGGTTACGGAAATCCGGCGCCCGAGCCGCTTATTGTTCTGGGCTACAGCGCTGAAGAAGCTGACATGCTGTTTACCGGCTGCTCAACGGCGGGGGAAATCACCAATCGCTACGGGGTTCCCAACCAGGAAACCACCTTCAGCCCGCAGATTTTTCTCTGCCGGGGTCCGCGCCAGCCCTGGCCGGAGTTCTGGCAGGCGATCCAGTCCTTTGGATGAGCCAGCTTTAATCCCAACCCTGTGCTATACTGCTCCCTGAATTCACCTGTTTATAGAGGCTGTAAAATCCATGGGACTTTCTGAGATACTGATCATTTTATTAATCGCGGTGCTGGCGATCGTGATCCCTACCGTTGTGCTGTCGGTGACGCGCCTGGTGATGCGCGGCATCAGGCTCCGGCAGGAGCAGATGATCGAAGAGCACCGGCGCGTTCCCTGCCCGTTCTGCAAGGAGCGCATTCATCCCGATGCCCTGGTTTGCCCGTACTGCAAGCGCGATCTGCCCCAGATCATCGATGGGGCATAAGGAGAAATCATATGATCCCGGTGCCAGGTTCTTTGATGCTGATTGCGATCTGTATGGCAGGCTTGCTTGTCCTGGCTCTGGTGGGTGCGGCCCTGATCCTTCTATTAAAGGGGGACAGATAGCGACCGCTGCCAGCCTGGATCCCTGCTGCGCGGGGTGGATTTTGCCGGAAGCCCGGATCAACTGCTGCCGTAGAAGAGACCTGCCGGAGGGCTGGCCAGCTCCGGCAAGGTAAGCACAAACAACTGTCAGCAAAGGAAAAAGTGTTCCGTTCAGGCAGCCGCTGCCGGTTTCTGATGAACGGCCGGACTCACCATTCGTCCTGTTCTGGAGCCTGGCTCTGGAACAGCGGCAGGTATTCTCCGTATCCTTCTTCTTCCAGCTTTTCCAGTGGAATAAAACGCAAAGCTGCTGAATTCATGCAGTAGCGCAGCCCGGTGGGGGCCGGCCCATCGTCGAAGAGGTGCCCCAGGTGCGAGCCGCCGTGTTTTGATCGCACCTCCTGGCGCACCATAAAGAAGCTGCGATCCTCGTGGATGGTGATGTTTTCATCCTCCAGCGGCCGTGTGAAGCTCGGCCATCCAGTTCCCGAGTCGTACTTGTCCAGCGAACTGAAGAGCGGCTCCCCGGTGACGATGTCGACGTAGATGCCCGGATGTTTATTGTCCCAGTATTCGTTGCGGAAGGGCGGTTCCGTCCCTGCGCGCTGTGTGACTTCGTACTGCCGTGGGGTAAGTTCCTGGCGCAGCACCTCTTCCGGGGGTTTTTTATATACTTTAGCCACAGTAACCTTCCTTTCTTACCAGTAATCAACCTTTAAAATCTTTTTCCCCTGCCCGGATTGGGACTTTCAACCGGTTTTCAAAGGGAGTCAGTGGACAGGACCAGTCCTCGTTGTAGGCGCAGTAAGGGTTGTATGCGAGATTGAAGTCGATTAAAAACCGGCCGTCGGGCAAAACCTCGGGCTCCAGATAGCGCCCTGCCGGGTAGGTCTCCTTGCCGGCCAGGCTGTCCACAAAGGGCAGGAAAAAACCGTCCCGGTCGGCGAAAATGGTCAGCTCTGCATCCTGGCCATCGACCTGAAAACGAAACCGGCCGTAACGGCGGAAGGTGCGAACATCGCCGGTTGAGGTCTGAATCTCGACCTCTTCCTGCTCGGGAAAGGGCTCTACCTGGACCTCGAAGCGCAGCTCCGGGTTTTCAGGGAAGTAGCTCAACCCGGTAAATTCTTTCTTCTGCTGGGACGTTAGCGGACTGTGGGGGTCAGTAGCGAACAGATGGTCCTTGTGAGCACGAAATTCCATAAGAGACTGATTACTCATTGTGATTACCTCCCCATGACGCATGCGCTGTCTGCGATCAGCGTCGTTGAAGGAAGTATAACAAATCTTACCTGATAGGGCCAATATTGCATATCAGGGGGTTTTCCTGTATGCTTAGGTTGAGGGCTGATATCGTGTAGATAACAAAGGGGGATGAGGAAGTCCTGTACAATCCGCAGAATGAGCAGTCATCAATGGGGAGGCGATCATGCGGCGAGCCGCTTTCATTCTATGTCTGGTGCTGTGCAGTGCGCTGATAACAGGCTGTTTGCAGGTGAACAGCAGTCCGACCTTCACCCTGGAAAACGGGGATACGGTGCGGGGGAATCTGCTGTTGTTTTCCAGTAATGCGGTTCTGGAAGAAAACTCGCAGGTAACCGGTTCCGTCTGGCTGCCCAGAGCTAACCTGCGGGTGGATGGTAATGTCGGTGGGGATATCTTCGTGCTGATTGGCAGTGTTGACCTGGGCGCCAGCGCAGCGGTAAACGGTGATGTGATGGTAGTTTCTGGCAGCATCCAACTGTCCCCGGAAGCCCGCACTGGCGGCCAGGTGGGCTACGGCGTCACACCCGGTTTTATCGCCGACCTGGTTGTGTGGCTGTGCCTGCTTCCTGTTGCGCTGACCGGCCTGTTTCTTTTCCTGATCACCCTGGGACTTTACCGTGGCAGGCGGCCCGAGGTGCGAGCGGAGGGAGGAGAGCGCCGCCCAACCTACCGGCGAGCTCCGGGGATCCTGGCCGGAGCTGTCCTGGTCCTGCTCGGTGGGCTGCTCCTATTAAACAACATCCTGGGTTTTCTTGTCCTGAACCTTACCTGGCCGTGGTTGATCGTTTTTGCCGGCGCGTTATGCCTGCTGCTGGCAGCCTCTGGAAGAGGGGTGCTATCTTTTCTGGCCATCCCGGCCAGCATCCTGGTTTTGCTCGGTCTTACCTTTTTATATCAGTCTACCTTCGATCATTATGAAAGCTGGGCATATGCCTGGGCGCTGGTGGGGATCACAGGGACCGGGCTGGGGATCTGGCTCATGGGGCTGTTGAACGATGAGGGGAGGTTGATGAACGCCGGGACCAGCCTCGCAGCGCTGGGCCTGGTGATCTTTGTCGTCGCGGCGTTTTTCTTTGAACAGGTGCTCAATATCAGCGGCCAGGCTGGAGATCCGGGGACGGCAGTTTTCTGGCCGGTGGCGCTCATCCTGCTGGGTTTCCTGCTCCTGCTGGCGCAGTTTGCCCGCAGCCAGGGAACCAGAGTATGAAATAGATACCGCTGTGCGAGCCGGCAGGACCGGCCTGCGGTGATGGGCTGACCAACCCGGACCGGGCAGGGAGGCTGGAGATGGTACTTCAGGAAGATACCAATGATATCCGCTGGCGGCTGCACCTGAAATCGCCGCCGGAGATGGTGTACTGGATGCTGGCGACCGATGAAGGACGGGCTTGCTTCTGGGCCGAAGCGGCGCAGGAACGCGACGGCATGATCGACTGGCGCTGGCCGGGAGGGCAGACAGCGCGCACTCGTGTGCTAGACAAGCGCCCCCCGGTGCGTTTTGCGGTGGAATATTACGGGGGTAGCACAGTGACGTTTGACCTGGCAGGGGATGGTCACGGTGGCACTGTGCTCACCATGACGGACAGCGGTGTGCGGCCGGAATGGCACACGGAGGTGGCCGCCGGGTGGGTTTCGGTGCTGATGGCACTGAAGGCGGCTGTCGATTTTAACGTGGATCTGCGCAACCACAGTCCAGAGTATCACTGGGACAATGGATTTGTCGATAATTGAGGGGAGGATCAACGCGCTCCTTTTTCCTCTATATCAAAACGGCTTCGGTTATAACTGATCCCCAGAGGTTCTCGACTACCTGAAAGGCCGGTGAACGCCGGCTGTTTTCTATACGCGTCTGCGCGCTTTCGCGGAACGCTGCTTGAAGATATCGCACCAGTCCTTTATACTTGACGGGATAATGGAAAAAAGGTCGAGAAAGGAATTTTATTTTGCAAAAAATCACACTGATTTTGATCATGCTGGTACTGCTGGCCTTCCCGGTCCGCAGTGCAGCCGCACAGGGCGAAGGGCTTGCGCCAGATATCGCTTCATACGATATCCAGGTTCGTCTGGATGTGGAACAGCGCCTGCTGGAGGGGCAGGAGATAATCACGTATGTGAACACGACGCAGGAGCCAATCCCTGACCTGGTTTTCCACCTGTATCTTAACGCCTTTCGAGATGAGAACAGTCTTTTCCTGAGCGAATCCAGCCTCCAGCATCGCGGCAAGGTATTTGACCCCGAGAGCAACGGCTGGGTAGAAGTCGACGCGGTTTCACTACTGGATGGAACCGGGCTTGAGCTTGAACTGCTCGAAGACGGCACCCTGGCCCGTGCGGAACTCCCGCAGCCGGTCGCCCCGGGCGAGCGTGTGCAGGTGGTCATGTCTTTCCGCTCTAAACTGCCGCTGGTGTTTGCCCGCACCGGCTGGGCGCTGGATGCCCAGGGGGATCCATTTTTTATGGTTGGCCAGTGGTTCCCCAAGCTGGGGGTTTGGGAGGAGGAGGGCTGGAACGCCTACCCGTTTTACTCGAACGCTGAGTTTTACGCCGACTTCGGCACCTACGATGTGGCAATTACTCTGCCGGAGTCATATGAAACGGCCGCCAGTGGGATGCCAGTGAGCAGCCAGCCGGCGGACGAGGGGATGAAGACTGTCACTTACCGGGCTGAAGATGTGATCGACTTCGCCTGGGCGGCATCTCCAAACTTTCAAACGACCTCGCGCCAGGTGGGAAATGTAGAACTGCTGTATGTTTACCTGCCAGAGCACGAGTGGACCGTTGAGAGGGTTCTGGACGCCGGTGAAGCCGCCCTGGTCCATTTTGGGGAATGGTACGGCCCCTATCCCTATCAGCGCCTGACTGTATTGGATACGCCTGATGAGGGTCAGGGTGCCGGTGGGATGGAATATCCCACCCTGGTGACGGCCGGCACAATGTCTTTGCTCGGGCTGGGCCCGGAGCTGGGACAGGCCGGTATCGAACGCAGCCTGGAACTGGTGACCATCCACGAGATTGGGCACCAGTGGTGGCAGTCGATGGTCGCATTCAACGAGGTGGAAGAGCCCTGGCTGGACGAAGGATTCACGGACTATTCTGCGGTGCGGCTCGCCCGCGAATTATACGGCGATGAATCGGCCATCACAGCCGGAGGGGTGGAGGTCAGCTACCTGGACCTGCGCCGTATGGAGTATCAAATCTCACCGCAGGTTCCCATGTACGGGAAGGCCTGGGAATTCGATTCGCTGCAGTACGGCGTCGCCAGCTATTCGAAACCGGTACTCTCCCTGCTTACCCTGGAGGGGGTCCTGGGCGAGGAAACCATGCTCGAGATCATGAGCACCTTTTTCGAGCGCTACCGGTTTTCACATCCCAGCACGGAGGATTTCCGCCAGGTGGCTGCAGAGGTCAACGGCGAGGATGTGGCCTGGTTCTTCGATGGTCTGGTGTACGGCGGCGATACGGTCAATTACAGGCTGACCGGGATCGACGAGCACAGCTTCACCGTACAGCGCTCTGGCGAACTGGCCGTGCCTGTCGAGATTCTGGTGACTTTTGAAGACGGCGAGACGATGATGGTCCCCTGGGATGGAGCCGAGACGGAGCGCACATTCACATACCCGGACCGGATTGTGCACATTGCTGAAATCGACCCGGAACGAAAAATACTCATCGACCTGGTGTGGTCGGACAACGGGCTGGCACGCCAGGTGAACAGTGCTTCGTGGCTGGCTCTGCTGGGCCGGATCACTTACTGGCTTCAGGATCTGCTGCTGGCAATGGGAGGACTATAAAATGAATGCCTGGAACGCTTTTATCGCGGGCATCAGCCGCTCTCTGCGCTACTGGCAGGTACTGCTTATGATGTTTATCGCAGCGCTGCTAACAGCTCTGCCGCTGGCTCTGCTTCCCAGCCTGGGGCTGCTCGAAATTGCCCGGCGCCCGGTGATCACCGATATGGCGGACGGGATCGACGCCTGGCAGTGGTTAGATCTGTTGAGTATGGTGAATCAGATACAGCCCGCAGGCGGTGAAATCGAAGTACAGGGGTTGAATTCCTCGATACAGCAGGGGCTGGCAGGGATCATGTTTGCCCTGTTCTTGCTTCCGGCTGTGGGCAGCGTGGTGAGCGCATTTATCTACGGGGGGGTGCTGCTGGTGTATTCCGGAGCCCCACAGCCTTTCCGCTGGGGGCGCTTTTTCTGGGGATGCTGGCACTGGTTTGGCTCCTTTCTACTGATCGGCATCGTTCAGGCGCTGCTCTTCCTGTTGCTGCCGCTGCCCCTGATCATTGTCGTGTTCTCGCTGCCGGGCGTGCTGGGAGATTGGTCGCTGTGGCTCCTGATACCGCTGCTGGTTCTGTTCCTGCTCTTCTGGATGGCCCTCTTCGAGCAGACCCGCCTGCGGATGGTCAGCACCGGGAGCCGCAACATCTTCACCGGGCTGGCCCAGGCTTTCGGGCTGCTTTTCCGCCGGCCCCTGGCGCTGGGCGGGCTGTACCTGCTGGCGCTGGCGCTGCTGGTCCTGGTGCACCTGATTTTCCGTACCGGGGCGCTGGAGTTCTTCCCTGCGGCGCTGGTGCTCATGCAGCTTTACGTCCTGGCGCGTCTATGGGTGAAGGCGGTTCGCCTGGCCGGCTCTGCCGCTCTCCAGCAGTCATGGATGGGCCGGCAGGATGCACCCCAGCCAGAGGTCCAGCCTATCTAGCGGGCAAATTACCCCTGTATGAGGAAGTCAATCGATGGCGGCAGGATCACCGGCACAGTGCTCCTGCCGCTCTTTTGTCTTAATCCTGAAACGATGTTGTGGGTATATGTTGCGTACGGCTGTTAACCATTTTTGCGATCGTTTCAGGCGGCCCGGCTGCAGGGCGCGCGCCGCTGCAGGGAGAAGGCGGGCCCTGTACATTACCTGTACATTAAATGTAACGAATTTCCTCAATATACTGGAAGACGGTCGAAATTTTGTGTATAATAAAACATCGGTTTGTTCAAAATCCTACAATCGCCTTTTAGCCAGCTTTATGCTGTGTTCCTGAGCAAACAGGTCCGTTCATCATCGATTCATTGGGCGGCGGATAGACGGGCCTGCTTCGAACCTCTGCTCCAGCCTCTGCTATAGAGACGTACGTCTAGGAGCAATTACCCAGTCTTCGTGCTGGTCCTTCAAGCGTAGGTTATTCTTTTCCCTATAACGGGGAAAGACCGGAATTCATTCCATCCCGGTTTACTTTCATCTGTTTGCGTGCGCTTCTGCCGTGAACACGCTCGTCCAGCCAGATTATACTGATAGAAAGGAGATTGAATGGCGAGAGAGCGTCACTTTGAACCGACGAGCGCATTTCTGCCTGATTTGATCAACGGTTGGGTCCAGGTGTTGACCCGTCCCGGCCAGAACGAATATCTGGTCCAGCATGCAAGGTCCAATCCGCTGACGAGTTTCCTGGGGGTAAGCACTTTTGGATTGCTGGTCAGTCTGTACGCAGCCACAGACGGATCACCTCCGTTTTATGCAGCACAGGGAAGCACCCCAGCAGTTTTTCTCATTACCTTTTTCCTTGCGGCAGCCGGTTTCTATCTTTCAAATTTCCTGCTTTATCTCGTTCTAAAAATCAGCGGGGGATCTGGTAATTACACCAGTCAGAGCAACTTGCTTTCTCTGGTCCTGGTTCCCTTTGGTTCGATTCTGCTGCTCGTATTCTTCACAGGCCGTGTATTCGGCCTGGAGTGGGGCGACGCATTTAACCCATTAAGCCTGAGCGGTCTGGTGGGCGCGCTGGTGTTTCTGCTGGCGGCTTACGCGCTGTATCAGGTGGTCCAGTGCCTGAAAATCGTACACCAGGTAAGAGCCGTCAGCGCTGTTTATGCACTGCTGGCACTGGCAGGTGCCGGAGCCCTGCTGCGGGCCGCGCTGATGTTCGTTAACCAGGAAGACACCCTGATCACCCGCCTCTGGACTTTCTTCGTGCAGCAGTGGAACAGCGGAATTATGCCGAGAGCCATCCTGGGGCATTTCTGGCTGGTCCTGTTTTCAATCGTGGTGGCTGTGCTGGTCGGTATTGTGTTTGGCGTGCTGATCACCCTGCCAGCCCACCGGCCGCGGGCAGCGAATCTGGTGCTGCTTATCCCTTTCGTCCTCTTTTTTATCCTCTGGGCTGCTACATCCGGATGGTTTGGGCCCGATGCCGCTGCGCAGATTGACAGCACCACACGCTCCTGGGAACGGATTCTGAGAAACACAGGCGGGTTCTTTGGAGAACTGCTGGTGATCCTGGGAGCGGTAGTGCGCAAGCCGGCCGCGATTGGAATGATCGGGATGGGGTGGACGGCCATTTTTTATCTGCTCTACCTGTTCGGTGATAGAGCCAGCGCCCTGACTCTCTACATCGCAGGGATCATTCTGACCATCCCCAGCATCGCGCTGTTCGGCGTGTTGATCCCACCGCTGGGCGTCGGGGCCTTCAACGCGGCATTCGCCCTGATCCTGTATGCCCAGCTCCCCATCCTGCGCAACACCTATACGGGCATTATGGAAGTGGAGCCGGAGATTGTCGAAGCAGGACGCGGCATGGGCATGACCGAACTGCAGCTCCTGCTGCGGGTAAAGCTGCCCCTGGCTGCGCCGGTGATCAAGACCGGCATCCGCGTGTCGTGCGTGATGCTGGTAGGCATCGCAGCTATTGCGGCCTACATTGGCGCTTTCACTCTGGGCGAATATATTTTTACCGGTATTTCGCGTGCTCAGGAAGTGCGCTATATCACCGGCGCACTTATCGTGGCTGTATTCGCCCTGGCGGTCGATTATCTGCTCGGATGGGTGCAGGAACGTGTCACACCGCTGGCGCTCAAAGAGCGGCATAAAAAACAGAAAGACACAGAGTTATTCTCCGAATGACTCTCTACAGGATGAGAACGCATGATTAAGTTTGAAAACGTAACCAAGATCTACCCCGGCTTAGCAAAACCGGCCGTTGACAGCCTGTCATTTACCGTCCCTTCGGGTGAGATCTGCACCCTCGTGGGGCCCAGCGGCTGCGGGAAAACGACCACTTTGAAAATGGTTAACCGCCTGATCGAACCGACGCAGGGTGCGATTTATGTCCCGAATGGTAACGGCGATCTGGTGAACGTAATGGAAGTTAATCCGATCCAGCTGCGGCGCAAGATCGGCTACGTCATCCAGCAGATCGGCCTTTTTCCCCACTGGACCATTTTTGAAAACATCGCCACCGTGCCGCGCCTTCTGGGTTGGGATAACGACCGCATTCGCCGCCGGGCGGAAGAACTGCTGGAAATGATGAACATGTCTCCGGAATACATGGACCGCTATCCTCACGAGCTTTCCGGCGGGCAGCGCCAGCGAATTGGCGTGGCGCGTGCGCTGGCGGTCGATCCGCCCATCATGCTGATGGACGAACCGTTTGGAGCTATCGATCCGATCAACCGCAACTTGCTGCAGAATGAGTTTTTGAGACTGCAGAAGGAGATGAAGAAGACGGTCCTGTTCGTCACCCACGATATCGACGAAGCTATCAAGATGAGTGACCGCATCTGCATCATGAATGTGGGCGGCCGCCTTGAGCAGTACGATACGCCGGCGGCAATCCTCTCCAATCCTGCTAATGAGTTCGTGGAGAACTTTGTCGGCGCCGACCGGGCTCTCAAGCAGCTCAACCTGATCCGGGTTGAGGAAATCATGGACACCGCCCCGGTGCTGCTCCAGCTGGACCAGCCGGCAGCAGAGGCATGGGCTTTGCTGCGCGAACGCGAACTGCGCTCTGCATTCGTCGTTGGCCCTGATGGGCGTCTGCGCGGGTATGTGGTGCGGCGGGAACTGCGCGATAAGACCGGCACGGTTGGTGATTATTTCACCCGGGCAGATATGGGTATCGAGATCAGCACCACGCTGCGCGATGCCCTGTCGGAGATGCTGGCCATGGACTACAACACCGTCTGCATCGTCGACAACCACAACCGGGTTCAGGGTATGCTCAGCATTGAGATGATCCAGAAAAAGATCGCCGAGAGTAATGTGAACGGGGATGACCAGGAGAACGGCGCATGAGTGCGGTGGCTGTGAACCGGAAAAGTGAAGTCCTGTACACCATCCTGAGCTGGTCCGTGGTGCCGCTGCTAATATTTCTAACCCTGATTCTCCTGTACCAGCATGTGATGCTGCCGATCGCACCAGGCAGTATGGAGGAGAACATCCTGGGCAGCCGGCAAATCGGGTTTCAGAATGTCCTATCTGAAGTCCTGGAGCACCTGCGGCTGATCCTGATCTCCACCCTGCTGGCGATTGCCACCGGAGTGCCTGCCGGCATCCTGATCTCCCGGCCGGAATTTCGCGATTTCGCCGGCCTGACCCTCTCGGTAGCCAATTTTGGTCAGGCAGTTCCCAGCATCGCCATCCTGGCCCTTTTCATGGGTGTGTTCGGCCTGGGAGCGACCACGGCCATCTTCGCGCTGTGGCTGTGCGCTCTGCTGCCGATCATCCGCAACACAGCGACCGGGCTGGACGGCGTTCCGGCGGATATCATCGAAGCCGCAACGGGGATGGGCATGACTCGAACCCAGATTCTGCTCAAGATCGAACTGCCGCTTGCGTTTCCTGTGATCTTTGCTGGTGTACGTACGGCGACGGTGCTCAACGTGGGCACGGCTGCAATGGGGGCTTTTATTGGAGCCGGTGGATTGGGCAACTTCATCGTCACCGGCATCGCGCTGCGCCGTGAAAGTATGGTGCTGGTAGGGGCGGTGATCACAGCAACCATTGCAGTGCTGGGTGACTGGCTGTTGGGGAAGATCCAGAATCACCTGATGGCAAGCCGGCGGCGGCTCGCCTGAGGCTTTTCTGGCCATTATTCTGGGGGTTACACGGGTACTCAATTTTGGTCTATCCGTGATCTTTCCGCCGCTGCAGGCGGATGCCCTGAGCGTTATCCGGTTCAGTTATTCAAAGAAAGGAGTGCATCTTGTTTAAGAAAGTCCACTTCATGACCGCATTGATCCTGCTGGTGACGGTGCTGCTGGCTGCCTGCGGAGGACCAGCCGCAGCCCCGACAGATGCTGCCGGAGGGCAGGAACCCGAAGCGCCTGCAGCGGGTTCCGGTGATGTCATCGTGGTCGGGTCGAAAGAATTCACCGAGCAGCAGATCCTGGGCAAAATCGCTATTCTGGCGCTGCAGGATGCGGGCTTTACGGTAGAAGACCGGACCGGCCTGGGCGGCTCATCGATCGTTCGTGAGGCGTTGTTGAACGGCGACATCGACCTGTACTGGGAGTACACCGGCACCGCCTGGCTGGCACATCTGGGGCACGAAGAACCGATCACCGATTCCCAGGAAGCATATGAAAAGGTGAAAGCCGAGGATGAAGGAAACGGCCTGGTATGGCTGGATTATGGCCCCTTCAACAACACCTACACCCTGATGATGAAGCAGAGCACTGCAGAAGAACTGGGGATTAAGTCGATTTCCGACCTGGCTGATTACATCAACGGCGGCGGCGACGCCAGCCTGTGCACCAACCAGGAGTTCTACGCCCGGCCTGACGGGTTCAAAGGGGTGGAAGCCCTGTACGGATTTAAATTCAATGAAGACCAGGTGGTGTTGATGGATTCGGGCCTGACCTATATGGCCCTCCGGGATGGCCAGTGCACCACTGCGATGGGCTTCGCCACCGATGGCCGCATCGTGGACTTCGGATTCGTCAACCTGGAGGATGACAAAAGCTTCTTCCCGGTCTACAACCCCTCACCCGTTGTGCGTGCCGAAGTGCTGGAACGGAATCCCCAGATCGCCGACGTGCTCAACCCCGTTTCCGCCAGCCTGACCACCGAGAAAATGGCTGCTATGAACAAAAGCGTTGATATTGATGGCAAGGAACCGGTCGACGTTGCCTGTGAGTTCCTGACATCCGAGGGGTTCATCGATTCCTGCAACTAATTCCACAGGGCCGCTACGCCCCGGGGACACAGCCAGAGAACCGCTGTGTCCCTGTTTTTATGCCATAATTGGCCTCCGGGCAATCGTACGGACGGGAGGTGGAGTTTGCTTATCGAGTTTCACGATGATCCACAGATCTGGATACAGGCGCAGGCCCAGGCGGAAAAGGAAGGTCGGGTGTGTGTGGTCGGCGGGCTGATAAGCGATCCGCTCGGACGGGTTTTTGTCATGCGCCGTGTTGCCGGTCGAAAGCTGTTCCCGGGCTGCTGGGATATTGCCGGCGGGCATGTGGAGCCTGGAGAGACGCTGTTTGACGCCCTGCAGCGTGAGATTCGGGAGGAAACCGGATGGAAGCTGCGCCGGGTGCTGGGTGCAATGGAACCCTTCGACTGGAAGGATGATTGGGGCGAGAGCCGGGTGCGCGAATTCGATTTTGTGGTGGAGGTAGACGGCGACCTGACCCGGGCGGAGATTGAGAAAGAGCGCTTCAGCGAATACCGCTGGGTCGGCCCGCAGGATCTGGAGAGCCTGCGGGAAAACCGGGATCCTGAGGACCAGGTGATCTACGAGCTTGTCCGGCAGGCACTCGAGTTTAATCGATTGACGCTGCTATGACTGCAGGCGCCTTTCACTGGGCCGCCAGGCAGTCTGCGCGGCATGGACATAGACGTGCTGCTCATGCCCGGCAGGTCTGACACTTGCGATCGTAGAGGGGAAGAAAAAACAAATTGGCCTCAGCTTGTTCCGCCCTGCAGGCCGCTTCGACTGCAGCCGGCCCCTGGCATGCCTGTCAGGCTTCGTATGCCATGCCGCTGCTCTGTGCACCTGCAGGGCGGTTAGAAACCGACGGCCTGCCAGGCAGGAACCCGGTTATTCATATGGAACCAGGGCGGCCCGAATACCAGCAGGCGGTAAACAGGGTTTCAGCGCACCAGCAGCGGCAGGTAGGTGGGCGTCAGAGGATCCTCGGTGACCAGCAGCTCAAGCTGGATCACCCATGGCGAACCGCTCACATCCGCTGGGGAGGTTACTGTAACGGTCACGCTTCCGGTATGGATTCCCGGAGAGAGACTCTGGTAGTCATCCGGCGTGATGGTGAAGGTCTGCGGTGAGGCGCCCTGTGCGGGGTTAACCGAAAACCAGCTGCCTGAGGCTGACAGCGTCCAGGACAGCGGCATACCGTTCTGCGCATCTACCGGCGCCAGCGTCACTTGCGGGGGCCAGAGCAGCCCGGTGGCTTTGCTGTATGTGAAGCGAACGCTTTCCGGCAGGCCGCCAAGGGCCGGAGATGTGATCGAAGAACCGGTCATTTCGATGCTGTCGCTGGCTGCGGCTGTCTGCCTCGCTGAACGCATTTCGACATAGACTGTGCGCAGACCTGGGTTTTGGTTCAGAGTCCAGCTCACTTCATTTTGAAACGGCTGCCATTTAGTCCAGTTTCCCCCGTCGTTACGCAGGCGCATCTCGTCCCATGTACCATAAATATATAGGGATACCTGAGGAGAACCGGTGGAAGCCGCCTCCCGGTTGATGACCAGGGGGTACACCCCCGGGCTGCGGCCAAAATCCTGCACCCAGTAAGCCGCGGAGCGGCCTGACTTCCAGTACCCCACGCCGATTTCCCGGGCTTTATCGGAAAGAATGTTAGCCCGGTGACCGGGGCTCTCCATCCAGCCTTTCATCACCGCTTCCGGCGAGGTATATCCCATAGCGATATTCTCCCCGGCATATTCCCAGTTGTAGTAGTAACTCAGTCTGTCACTAAATTTGCAGACGTACACGGTCTGGTTGTTAACTCGGTCGAGCGTTTCGTGCTCAAAATAGCCGTCCTGCTGCATATCGGCTGCATGGTAGCGAGCGGCTTCGGCAAGTTGGGGGGAGTATTTTAGCGGCGGCAGCCCCTGTTTCTGGCGCTCGGCATTTACCAGATCGATCAACTCCTGGTCGAAAGCTGCATTGATTGGGGCGGGGGCAGGTCCGCCGCAGCCCGTATACAGCAGCGGCGCGGCTGAGCCTGCAGATAATAAGACAGGCGAAAATGACATCAGGACGATCACCAGGATCGCGCGCAGAAATCCACCCTTTCGAACGGTCATCCCGACTCCTTCTGAAATTCCATGATTCGCACAGACTGCGCGTCGATTGTAAAGAACGGGATCGCTTTTCAGGTGATGTTCTGTTTAAATCCCGGTGAACAATCTGTTATGGTGATGTTGTATGGTCAAGTGGTGGGTACGAACAATCCCTGCACAGGGCTCATAAGGGCAGGATTTCGTATAGTTTTAATAGGGCTCACTCACTTTGATACCGTCCATCATGCACCGGAGGGAAAGGCGCGCAGAGAGCAGCAGCGGAAATCTCTTCACAGCTGCCCGGAGTGGATCACAACGCAGCGCCGTGCGATGCCGCGCTCTTTCCGGAATCAGGTGGTGATGGGTTCAGCTGCGGTCTGTTGGAAAACCAGTAAGCCTGCAGGAAAAAAAGCAGCGCTGGAGACCGGATCTCCGCGCTGCCAGATTTGATTTTCCTGTTTTTTGCAGCAGATATTGCGGTGGCTTTTAATAAGCAGCAGCTGCCAGTTCTTTCTGTTCTTCAATCGAGAGCACTTTCCCCAGATCCAGCAGGATGATCAGGCGCTCATCCACTTTCGCAATCCCCGTGATAAACGTGCTGTCCACAGAGAGCACGATCGGGGGCGCGGGTTCGACGGCTTCCTCTGCGATCCGCAGGACCTCCGATACGCTGTCAACGATCATGCCCACCTTAATATCGTTGAGCGATACCACGATAATACGCGTATTTCTGTCTGCTTCGCGGGTCTCGATACCAAAACGCTTGCGCAGATCGATCACCGGCAGCACGGTTCCGCGCAGGTTCGTCACACCTTCCACAAAGTCGCGGGCATGGGGAACGGCCGTGATGGGCTGCATCTTAATAATGCTCTCTACGGCGACGATATCCACCCCATAATGTTCATTACCGAGTTCAAAAACAACCAGTTGACGTTCCATAGCGCTCCATCCGGAATATGATCAACACCACCAGGCTCCCACCTGGCCCGGTGGACGAGTTCAGGGAGTCGATTCGATTGTATTCACTTCAGAAGGAGGTAGAGTAAAGGGAGAGTAAATTGTGTGTAAAGTTATTGTATAAATTTGGGACACTTCAGCAGATTCGCGTTATATTCTCTTGAAACTGGGAAAGCCTGAGTTCTTTGTACCATTTTTGCAATTCTTGCTTAGACTGAAAATGGTTCGGGTGACCCGTGAATACCTGTAAAAGATCATTGCTTAAGAGGCCAAATATTACCTTTCAGAGAGGTCACTCTGCCATTATAGTAGGTGTGATGAACAGACTTCTCATTGTTGACGATCACATCCTATTCCGCGAGGGTCTGAGCAGCATTATCAACGGCTGGAAAAACTTCCAGGTTGTTGGAACTGCCGCCGATGGCCAGCAGGCTATCGAGATGGCCCGGGAATATTGTCCGCAAATGATCCTGATGGAGATCGATCTGCCTGGCATCAACGGACTCGACGCCGCGCGCCAGATCCTGCATGAGCTTCCCGAGACAAAAATTGTGCTGATGACTCTGTCGGAAAATAAGGAATTTAAAGATCATGCCCTGAACAGTGGAGCAAAGGGTTTGATCCTGAAAGACATCCCCTGCGAGAACCTGAGGAAGCATCTGCAGAGTATTCTTCAGGGGTAATACCCTGTACAGAGGCTCGACTGAAAATATAAAACGGCGCCTATTGAATACCACGGGCGCCGTTTATGTTTTCCATGGTGCGAGTAAACAGCAGCCAGCAGGCAGGGTTCAGGACTTCATCTCACGGTCCAGATCCTGTTTCAATTTGTTGATTTCTTTCAACTCATCCATCAGGTCCAGTTCGGACTTCAACTCGTCTGACAGGGTGCTGAAATAGGCTTTCAGGTTGCGAATGAACTTGCCTATCTCGCGCATCACCCGGACCATCCGTTCGGGGCCGAGGACCACCACCGCCAGCAGGGCAATCACCAGGACTTCCGTTGTACCAAAGCCAAAGATTTCCATATCAATCCCTGTTTGCTACAGCCGCCATCACGATGCTGATCAGATAGAGTGAACCCAGCGGCAGCATCACCAGACCCATGTTGACTGGGTCTACGGTGGGGGTGATTCCTGCAGCGGCGATCGCAATCGCCACCACTGCATAGCGCCATCCGTTCAGGAGCTGGCGGGCGGTGACAAATTTCAACCTGGCGAGCACAAACACCACCAGCGGCATTTCAAAGCTCACGCCGATCCAGAACATCAGTCTGGTGATGAACTCGAAGTAATTTGCCGGGCGGATCTGTGTAGTGATCCCCAGGAAATTGACCAGGAACGGTATGGCCTGCGGGATCAGAACAAACCATGTAAAGGCCACTCCACAGACAAACAGCAGGGAGGCCAACCCGACACCGGCCAGCAGCCATTTGCGTTCATTCTCTTTTAGACCGGGCATCAGGAAGCTCAGTGCTTCGTAGACCACCACCGGCATTCCCAGCACCACGCCGCTGAGCAGCGACACCCGCATGAAGATGGCTACGTTCTCGGTGACTTCAATCGAAACCAGGGCCCCTTTACCGCCCAGCGGTATGGATAGAAACCCGATTACCTTATCGGCAAAAAGAAAGCTTGCCAGGGTGCAGATGACCAGAGCAGCCAGCGCCCGGAACAGTCGTCTGCGCAGCTCCTCCAGATGCATCAGCAGCGGCATGGATGATTCCATCTGCTGGCTTGCGGTGCGGTGGGCGCGGCCAAACGCTCGGGTTAACTCCTGCAGGGAGTGTTTTCTGCGGGCAGTACTTCTGGTTTCCACGCTGGATCAGACCTTCTCGCTGTCTTTGTCATCGCCAGCGGCTGACAGGCCTTTGCGGAACTCGGCAATTCCTTTACCCATCTCGCCGGCGATCTTGCTGATGCGCCCAACTCCGAAGAGCAGGA